>NZ_JACLQS010000013.1:0-46564 GCF_016648815.1 Streptococcus sp. 9.1
TATGGTAAGATGGGAGTAGCTCATAGTGTTTCCTCGGGTTCTGTTTGTGTGGTTACTTACAGTTTACACCAATGAAAGGCTGTGAGTTTTTTTGTTGCACTATATTTTACAATTTATCATATACTAAAAGCCGTTAGTCATCTAACGGCAATTTTTTATTTCTGAAATAACGTATTCAAGACGGCTATAGAGACCAAGTAATAAGTCGTAACTTCGATTTTCATTTTCTTTCAAAACAGTGAAAACTGTTGTACTATAGGTAAATTCAAAGAAGTCATCTAATTCCTTGAGCCAGTCATCAATAACCCCTAAATTTTGATCAATGATTGCAAACAAACTTGGCTGATACCAGATTGTACCTTCGATATAAAGATTTTTGTCAGATAATTTAGATAGGGATACTTTCAAGTCAGCAAGCTCTCTTTTAGCAAGATTTGGTTCAATCTTTAAATCAAAAAGCAAGCGTGCATCATGATTTAGAATATCGAGTTCTGCTTGAAGCAGTTGAATATAATGTATCGCTACTAAATACTGGTTCATGGGTCTCTCCTGGTCATCTGAAAATCGTACTATTATTGTACCACTAAAGAATGAAAAAATGTAGTAATTATTTAATTTTTTACAGGATTTTTTTAGAAAAAATACGATGCTTTAAATTTTTGTTTAAAACTAATGACATTAGCAATTTTCTAAGAGTTTAAGAAATGAAAGATTTTTTAAAAAAAGAAAAACACTCATGAATGAGTGCATTTCTAGTATTAATGGCTAACCATTTCTTGTGCAATTTCAAAGCCACTAAGTTTTCCAGGATAGTAAGTTGGCCAATTATCCATTTCTTTTAGAATCTCATCTTGGCTACTATTTCCAAAGAAAATATGGAAATGTGCTGAAGTTGTTGGATCTATTTGATGATCTGAAAATTGGACATATTGGTAAGGGTTATCTGCTGCTTGACTGTCAGTTGCTGTAAAGAGATAACGGACACCTTTTTTACCAGAAGCATAGGTCAAAATCTTATACCCATCATAACGATAAGTGTGTGTCACACTACTTCCATCATTCTTTGTGAAAGTCATGGTCATCTTTTTACCGTCAATAGCAATTTTAGAAACATCTGTTTGATAGCCCTTAGTGTAGTATTCTTTATACTCTTGTGCTGTTTTGTCCTTATTCAATAGAGATTTGTATTCAAATACTTGATCTAAAGTACCATCTTGAAGATAAGGATAGACCGATTGCCACTCACCAGACCAATCCGAAAGTTCTCTATCTTTAACATCTTTGTCATCGAAGTAACCATTTTGAACCGTTTTCTTGTCATCACTTCCCGTTTCAGGTTGGATAGCTTTACCTTCAACGTCCGTTGTTAAACGAAGATTTTTTAGGTTCTCAGTCATAACACTGACATAGTCTTCACCTTTTTTCAACTGTTCCTTAGTTAGTGATTCAATTGGATTTAAAACTGCTGTCTTAACTCCTACTTCGTTAGCTAAGGTTTTAGCAACACTACTTGAAGCATTTTCCTCAAAATAGATATAGTTAATATCATATTCTTTGACATACTTAGAAAGGCTAGCGATACGTTTTGCAGAAGGGTCGGACTCAGCTGAAACACCTAAAATTGGTACCTGTGTCAAACCGTAATCTAAGGCAAGGTAGGCAAAAGCTGCGTGCTGAGTAACAAAACTTTTCTGTTTTGCTTGACTAAAGGCTTCAGTATACTCCTTATCCAAAGTCTTTAATTTTTTAAGGTATTTCTCGGCATTGGTTGTAAAGACTGCTTTTTTATCTGGATGTTGAGCAATCAAACCGTCCCTAATAGTTTCAACTAATTTTTGAGAACGTTTAGGTGAGAGCCAAACATGAGGATCATATTCGTGGTGATGTTCTTCTCCACCGTGATCATGATCTTCTTCCTCTGTTCCAGGTAAGAGAACCATGCCTTGACTTGCCTTAATGACTTTTGTATTTTTAGTGTTAATAGACTTTTCAACTTTCGGAACCCAGGTTTCCATATTTTCATTTAGGTAGACGAAAGTGTCTGCTTTTTCAATGTCAGCGACATTCTTAGTAGATGGTTGAAAATCGTGAGCTTCACTTCCAGCAGGAATGAGATAAGACACCTCTCCCTCATCTCCTACAACCTGCTTGGTAAATTCATAAACAGGGTAAAAGCTGGTCACAACCTTCAAGTCACCATTTCCTTTTGAACCGTGGTGACTAGTCGTATAATAAATACCTGCACCAGCAGCTAAAACAACTGCTGCTAATCCTGCTAGGCCAAAAATGCGTTTCTTTTTCATGTTATTCCTTTCAAAATACTTAACCAGTTAATAGTTTACTGGTTAAGTATATCACATTTCATTTATTTTGCAAGCCCATAAATAAAAAAATTGAAATATTTCGGCGAGAAAGAATTATTTGATATACTGGAAATATCATTTGGAAAGTAGGTTATACATGTTTCGAAAATTAATCCTATATCTTTTTTTATTGCTTTCAGCCATAGGCCTGACTTATGATACACAATCATACACTTCAGGCGCTTTGTCTGGTTCGGCATACGGTATTATTGGACTATCAACACTGATTGCCTTATGTTATATCGTACCAGCAATATTTCTGATTCAGTACTTAAGCAAGAGATGGCAGGTGAAACCACTTGTTCTCATATTTGCTCTAATTGGTGGACTCTTTATAACAGGATGGATAGCTGGTTATGCCAATACCTTTTCTCACGATTGGGTAACTGCTCATCTTTCTTCAAAGAGTTTCTTCTACCGCTTTGAGGATGCCCTTATGGCTCCCCTAGTTGAAGAACCCCTAAAACTAGCAGCTTTTCTCTTTGCTATCTATATGGTACCAACGAAAAGTTACAGGGGGATCTTGCTTGTTGCTATTACGGTAGGTCTTGGCTTCCAGATTAGTGAAGACTTCTCCTATATTCTTTCAGATTTGCCTGATGGTTTTTCTTATACGATTTCAGGTATTCTTGGTCGAACTATTGGTGCTGTATCGTCTCACTGGCTTTACACATCCTTCCTTGCTATGGGACTAGTCCTTATATGGCGTTCCCGTCAAAAACTCATTAATTCTAAATACAGTCTTATTGGTATACTTTATGCTTGCGGTGCTTTTGCTGCACACTTTGCTTGGAATTCACCTCTTCGAAATTTAGAAAGCGATTTGCCATGGGCATCAGGCCTTCTCATTTCACTCAATCTTTTCTTCTTTATTACGCTTTATCAGCTCCTCTCGAAACTGGATAAAGAAAACAAGTAATGTTTACAATACTAAAAAACCTTTCCAATTTTATGGAAAGGCTTTTTTGATGACTTTAATCACTCATAGAAAAACGATTGGTCATCAAATTACTTGCATCATCTAAGACTTTTGCCAATAGATTATCTGTTTCTGACTGAATCTTATCACTAATTTTTTGATTTTCAGCTTCAAAATCAATACTCTCATCATTTGCTAAAGCAGTATCTACATGATTAATCATAGCATGGCCAAGAGCCATAGTTGTTTCTACATAAGCATCCAAATCAGCTTCATGCTGTTGGAAATGAGGATCACAGATAGCGGCAATCAAGCGATTACTCCAGTAGAAATTACCTGTATCCACTTTATCAGTTGTTTGACGGAAATAAGCAGGTGTTGTTCCGACTTGAGTCCAGAATGGCACCATTGTACCAAATGGCATTGATCCATAGGCTAACCACTGAATTCCTGTCGTTTCTGATGGTTTGTTAGGACGCATTTGCAAGAGAGCTGTTTGACTAGTACGGTTGATACCGATTGGACGGAATTGGCGTTGACTCACCGCATCTCCTTGAGGTCCATAAGGATCGTAAGGTGTATCTTGGTAATGAAGACTCAAGACATATTTAACATCTTCAACTGTAATTTTGCGGTATGGTTTTTGACACCATGGAATAAAGAATGATTTTGGATCATAATCTTTTTCTGGATTCAAGAATTTCTGCATTGCCCAGGCACGTGGTGTATTATAATGACGATCCTTATCTCGTTGGCTACCAAAAGCATAACGTGGATTAAAGTGTTCATTAGAATAAGTCAAATCCAAGTGATGTTTATTAATAAAATCTCGAATGTCTGGTGAGGCTAAATAGTCGTCTGGATTTTCAAACTCATAGTGATCGATGCCAAGTTGGTTTGGGTTAGTGACATAGGCATCATCTGGAACACGTCTTGCAATCCAATGGTGACCACCAATGGTCTCTAGCCACCAAATTTCTTCAGTATCTGAGAAAGCAATACCATTAGATTCGTAAGTTCCGTAAGTTTCAAGAAGTTGCCCCAAACGAAGGACACCTTCACGCGCCGTCTTGATATATGGCAAGACCAAAGTCAACATATCCTCTTCTCCAAAACCATCTTTAACAAGAGGATCAGCGCCGAGAACACGCGCATTAGTCGTGATTGTTTCTGTTGCACTCATGGCAACATTAGCTGAGTTAATACCAGCTTCACCCCAAATACCGTCTTTCCCAAGCGCATCTGGGACAGAAGTATAACGTAGAGGATTATCTGGCAAATCAATTGAAAAATTGCTAAGCACAGACTGGTAATGACGTGGTTGGTCTTCTGGGGTCACGACGAGAAATTCTTTGGGCGTAAAAACGCCTGATTGAGAATCCTCAGTACGTGCAATCATGGTAGAGCCGTCATATGAGGCTTTCTTACCTACTAAAATCGTTGTACAAGCCATAAAAGCTTCCTTTCTACTTACAAATCGTCCGCAATCTTATTGATTTTTCTGAGACGATGGTTAACACCACTCTTGGTCAGAGGAGGTTCTATACTATCTGCAATCTGCTGGATAGAGTAATCTGGGTTGGCAATACGAAGTTGGGCAATTTGGCGCAGCTCCACCGGTAAAATCTCCAAGCCAACCGTATCCATAATCTTGATAATATTATTAATTGTTTTCATGCTAGCACTAATCGTTCTAGCAATATTGGCTGTTTCCGCATTATTGGCACGATTCAGATCATTTCTGGTTTCTCGCATAATTTTGACCTCTTCGAAGGTATCCTTAGAGTTCATTGCGCCGATAACAAGGAGAAAATCCATAATGTCCTCAGCTTTTTGAAGATAGGTCACAAACCCATTTTTATGACTCAAAACCTTAGCATCGAGCATAAATTTTTTCATGAGAGAAGCTAAGTCTTCTGCGTGGTCTTGGTAAACGGAAAAAATTTCTAATTGATAACGACCCTTTTCAGGATCACGTACCGTTCCGGTTGCCAAAAAAGCGCCTCGTAAATAGGATCTTCCAGCTTCGTCATCTTCCATTACTGATGTTTCAATGCCTGTTTCAAAGCCAAAGAAAGAATCCGCCAATTGTAAATCGGACAAAATATCATTGACATGGTCAGCAACAAAAACCGTGTAAACACGATTTTTCTTGAGATTGGTCTTGTTGTGATGTCTCAATTCAGGATTACTTTGATAACGACTTTCCATTAATTGGTAGATATGTCGCGCAATCTTTGCATTTTCTGTTGGGATGGAAAGAGTCAATCCTTGATTGGTCAATCCAACCGAACCGGACATCTTAATCAATGCTGACAATTCAGCCTTGTCTTTGCTTGAAGCAGCAATTATCTCTTCTTTAACCTTAATCGTGAAACTCATGACTTGTTCCTCACTAGGTGCATGAGCTCATCCACTACCAAATCACCATGGTGGAAGGCACCACCATTTTCAAGTCGCAGAAAATTAGAAGACACAACTGTTTTTGCTTCACGACGTAAGCCCTCAAAATCATGCTCAACCTGAACAAGGTATTCATCAAATTTATTACTAGCCATGTATTCCTTAGGCACTTTCTTGATGTTAACTAAGACATTGTCAATCACATCGGAGCCAAGATGACGATTAAGAACAGCCACATGGTCGGCATCTGAGAATTGCTCCGTTTCTCCGTACTGAGTCATAATATTACAAATGTAAGTCACATCAGCCTTGGTCTCGATAAGAGCCTGACGAATCTCTGGTATCACAAGGTTGGGCAAAATCGACGTATAAAGAGATCCAGGACCTAAAACAATCATATCACTATTCATAATAGCATCAACAACCTTACGACTGGCCTTAGGCTCTTCATCATTATAGGTATTGGTCACATAAACGCGTTCAATCATGCCATCGTACTGGGCAATACTACTCTCCCCTACTACTTCATGACCATCCTGAAAAACGGCATGAAGCGTCAAGGCTGTCTCACTAGCTGGATAAATCTTTCCTGTAACGTGGAAGAACTTCGTCAGAAGCTGCATGGCATTATAGGTAGATCCCTGCATTTCTGAAATTCCAGCGATGATTAGGTTTCCGAGTGGATGACCAGCCAAAGCACCATCGGTTTTATCAAAACGATATTGGAAAACTCTTTCATAAAGTTTAGGCATATCACTCATAGCTACCAAAACATTACGCAAATCCCCTGGAGGTGTCAGTTGCATGATATCACGCAAATCTCCCGAAGAACCGCCATCATCAGCTACAGTTACCACAGCAGTGATATCAACATCCTTATGACGCAAACTACGAAGAATGACTGGGATACCAGTTCCCCCACCTATTACTGTAATTCTTGGTTTTTTCATGAACGATTCACTGTCTCCTTACGTCGATCCTTATCACGATGAGTTTCATTGACTGTCCAATCATTTTTTAGGTCTTGGGCCAGACGATGTGCAAAGGCTACACTACGGTGTTGACCACCTGTACAGCCAACAGCAATGGTAAGAACAGACTTACCTTCTTTCTTGTAGCCAGGCAAGATTGGTTTGATAAGCTGTGTCAAATGATTGTAAAACTCTTCTGATTCCTTATGGTTCATGACGTAATCAAAAACCTCTTTATCCAAACCTGTGAGGTTGCGAAGTGCAGGATCATAATAAGGGTTTGGCAAGAAACGGACATCAAAAACCAGGTCTGCATCCAATGGCAATCCATATTTAAAACCAAAACTCAAAACTTCAATACGGAAAGAAGATTGGTCTTGTTCAGATGAGAACTGTTCAGAAATAGCCTTACGCAGTTGGCGTGGAGTCAATTCTGTCGTATCTACCACGTTTTGACTCAAACTCTTAAGCGGTGACAAAAGCTCACGCTCTAACTTGATGCCATCCAAAACACGGCCATCTGCCGCTAATGGGTGGCTACGACGTGTCTCTTTATAACGAGAAACCAATTCACCATCCGTGGCATCCAAGAATAGAATCTTGAAATTAAGTTCCTCATTACTTTCCAATTTATCCAGAATATCGTTGATCTCATCGAAGAACAAGCGACTACGCATATCAACGACAAGAGCAATCTTATCTGTCTCTTCACTATGTTTTACCAATTCGATAACCTTAGGTACCAAAGAGGGTGGCATATTATCAATGGTGAAGTATCCAATATCCTCAAAAGATTGAATTGCTACAGTCTTACCTGCACCACTCATCCCTGTTACAACAACTAAATTAATTTTTTTCGTTCCCATGAGACTCCCTTTCTAGTCTTTCTTCTTTCAAGGCACGAATATCGTCTGACATCTTCTCAACTTGTTGGCTAACCCCCATAATCATTTCTGTCTGCAATTTTTGAATTGTCAGAAGATCTGATTGGTCTTGTTGAACCAAGTGGTCAATTTTTTCATGCAAAAGTCGGATTTCTTCCTTAGACTGGGTATTGACGTGATAGTCGTTACGCGCTTGTAAACGGTCGTAATCCGATGCTCGATTCTGACTCATCATAATCAATGGTGCCTGAACGGCCGCTAGAGTAGACAAGGCCAGATTCAACAGAATAAATGGATATTTATCAAAGGCAATTCCAAAGGGTTGAACAACATTCAGCCCCATCCAAATAGCCATAAAAGCAACAAATGACAAGATAAAAGTCCAAGATCCACCAAACCGGGCCACTTCATCCGCTACTTTTTGGCCAAAAGTAATTCTACTATCCAATTGTTCCTGGATATCCTGATCCTCGTACAACAAACTTTTGGTGACATCGTGAACAGTTTCCCGAACGTGTTCGTTTTTCTCATTAGCATTAGAAATAACTTCATCAAGAAAAACTAACCTATAGTCTAAAAGGCTGATATTACTAATAAAATCATTTCCTCGTAAATCAGGGTAATCTTTTTTCAAAAGCACCTGCAAACGACTATTTAGACGTTCGAAATAGGAGCCATCGGTTTCATCGAACCACTCTTTTGAGATATAATCCTGAACTCTCTTAACCTGCATATTTTCGCCTTCTTTCTAGGCTCTATTATACCATATTGAAAGCTTAAACGTTCAATAGATAAAGGAAAAGAGTCCAAGACTAACCTCAGACTCCTCCATTGTTGGGACAATTAATTTAAACTCTTCTTATTGGTAATTTAAAGTCCAGTAGTAAGTACCGTCACCAGCGACAACACAAGCTACTGCTGCTTGAGTAGCATCTGGACTCATGAGAAGTTCACGAATACCACTACTCAACCATTTATTGGCTACAACTGAACCATCAGATTCACGACGATAAACAATACCATCACTGCTGTAAGTGTGTGAAATATCTTTGGCATGTGGAAGGGTTGTGCTATTGTATAGATCATCAGACCATGTAAGTGCTGGTAAACCAGCTGATGTACGTTGCGCATTGATTTCATTAAAGGCAGCCTTAGCTGAGTCCACTTCAACGTAATCAGAGTTTTCAGTTGGTTCTACATGATAAACAAATTTAACATAACCAAATTCAACATCACTATATTTTTTGTCGTCAACACCGCTCTTGAGATTAGCTGTAATAACATAGTCACGTGCCCAAGCACTGCCTTTAGAAGCGTTGAAGTTGTCAACATCTTCAATTTCCCAAGTTACATTACAATCCCAGCCAGCATTATCTAAGAATTTTGGAGCAAAATTCTTAATAACATAATCTTTGAATTCATCCACATTTTGGAATGGCAAAGCTTCACCTGCTTTACCAGTACCAACAACATTTTCAGAATACAATTTAACACTTGATGCGTTGTCATCGTACATGTATTCATCGTTTCCTGCTGGTTTATGGAAGTCTGGGTCAAGCTCAGGGTCATCATTGGCAGTACCATTGTAGAGTTTCCACTTACCATCAACCCATTTGTAGTAACCATCGATACCGCGAGCATTTTCTTCATCAGTCATAGCCACACGGTAGTAATAGGTACCGTTGTCATCTACAAATCGTGGATCTGAGTACATGCGATAATCTGTTGGTGGCAATGTTGGTTTTGGCAACTTATCATAGTCAATGTTTGTTTCAGGCGCATATGGTGGTTTTTCAAGTTCAGGAGCTTCAGAACTTGTTTCTGATGTTGAACCTGTCTCTGAAGTTGCTGCTGAAGAAGAGTCAGACGTTACAGCAGAACTTGAGTTACCAGTTGAAGCCGCTTCTGAAGTTGAATTACCTGTTGAAGCAGCATCTGAAGTTGTGGCAGAGGTTGAATCAACGGTTGATGGTGCTTCTGAAGTTGCAGACGAAGTTGAATCTACAGTTGACGCTACTTCTGAACTTGCTGATGAAGTTGAATCTACAGTTGACGCTACTTCTGAACTTGCTGATGAAGTTGAGTCAACAGTTGATGGTGCTTCTGAGGTTGCAGATGACGTTGAATCTACAGTTGACGCTGCTTCTGAACTTGCTGATGAAGTTGAATCTACAGTTGAAGTTGTCTCTGAAGTTGCTGGAGCTTCTGAATCTGCGTTTGAAGCCTTAACAAGTACCCACTTACCATTTGAATAATAGTAATAATCGCCATTATCTTTCAAATAATAGTGAGTACCATTTTCATAACGGTAGTGAGGGTCATTTCTCAAAACCTCATAACCTGTCGTTGGTGTATTGTTAGAACCACTATTGTTGTTATTATAGTCACCACCACGAACCCAACGACCGTTATAGTTAACATAGTAGCTACCATCACTCAAGATGTAGTACAAGTAACCATTGCTATAGCGGTAAGTACCTGTTTCGTTGTAGTTGTTGTAACCAGGATTATAGTTGTTATAGCCATAATTATAGCCATAGTTATAGTTTGGATAGTAATTATTGTAACCGTAGTTATAGCCATAATTGTAATTATAGCCTGGATAATAGCCATTGTAACCGTAGTTATAGCCATAATTGTAATTATAGCCTGGATAATAACCATTGTAGCCGTAGTTATAACCATAGTTTGGATAATAGTTGTTATAGTAACCTCGACCATAATAACTATCGGCCTGTGCATGATTATTACCAACTACCGTTGGCGCTAATATGGCTGCCCCTAAAACAGCACACGAAAATAGACGTAAACTTTTTCTCATTGTCTTCATCCCCTTTTTAAAAACAAGTATACCTTTCATAAGCAATCGCTTACATTTCCATTTACACCTTAATTGTAAGAAATAAAACTTCTATTGTCAAATTATTTTAATAATAGAAGTTTCTAAGAACAGACCAATGAAAAACTAACAATACCCTTACTTTCAACTATAAAAAATAAATAAACAGGTTTCCTTTACGGCTTAAAGACAGGTGTCTAACCAAGAAAAAAAGCCCACTATTTGCATAAGGACTTTTAGCTTGACATTAACGATTATCAATATTTTCTGGGTAAAGATCGTGATTAAAGAGACGTTGCTCTGCCATCTTTTCATACTTAGTTTCTGGACGACCGTAATTATAATAAGGGTCAATCGAGATACCACCACGAGGTGTAAATTTACCCCAAACTTCCAAGTAACGAGGGTTCAAAAGCTCCACCAAATCTTTACCAATGGTATTAATACAGTTTTCATGGAAGTCTCCGTGATTACGGTAACTAAATAGGTAAAGCTTTAGAGATTTCGACTCAACGCAGAGCTGGTCTGGAATATAAGAAATGTAGATGCTTGCAAAATCAGGTTGCCCAGTAATAGGACAAAGTGACGTAAATTCTGGACAGTTGAATTTGATAAAGTAATCATTATCAGTGTGACGATTATCAAAAGACTCCAAGACTTGTGGAGAGTATTCAAAAATATAAGGTGTCTCCTTATTACCAAGGAGAGTGAGGTTTTTCATTTCTTCTTGTTGTGACATTTTTCTTCCTTTGTTGTTAATTTTTCTAGACCTTTATATGGTCAATTTTTAATCTAAATTTCTAATGTTAATCATTAAAAAAGTAAAAATACTATCAATTCTAAGCTTATAGAATGTGAAGATTAGACTCCGCGCTCATTATCATAGAGTAGGGTATGAAGCTGAGGGAGAACACGCACATTTCCCCACGAGTCATCAGCAGCTATTGTCTCCCAGAGCTCTTTGAGGCGATCTAATTGATGTTGGACGATATTACCTTCAGCTTTCGGTTCTGGATTACCAGCTGAAAGAAACATGACATCTGGCTGATAACGTTCCTGAATCATTTTAGCAAAGGCTAAATCATCATCGTCAAAAACAGGAACCTTGAAGGTAACTTTGTCAGGATCAAGTTGTGAAACAATAAAGTCAAGGGTTTCCATATTGACTTCCATCTTGGATGATGGTGGTTTAGGACTTAAGGTTACTTGATCAATATCCTTGAGCCACTCCTGCCAGCGAGAACCCTGAGTTTCAACGGCCAAAGTCACTCCTCTAGCCTTGAGTTTTGAAACGAGTTCAGCCATATTTGCCGCTAAAAGAGCTGGGTTCCCTCCAGAAAGAGTAACATAGTCGTAAGTTCCTAGCGCATCCAAAGCTTCAATAACTTCATCAGCTGTCATACGCGTTGGCTTCTCTGACCCGTCCCAAGTGAAAGCAGAATCACACCAATCACAATGGTAATCACATCCTGCTGTCCTTACAAACATGGTCTTTTGACCGATAGCTCGCCCTTCCCCTTGAAAGGTCGGTCCAAAAATTTCAAGCACAGGTAGTTTGAGTACACGTTCTCTAGTCATCCAACCACTCCCGTCTAAACTCTGCAAAGGCTGTTGGTGTTTCATAAAGACGCACATATTCCAAACGAAGTCCTCTCTCCTCAGGCAGATGTTGACTCGTTATCTGGAAAATCCAGAAAACCATATTTTCCGCAGTTGTGTTCATATAAGGCAAAGTCTCATTGAGATAACGGTGATCTAACTGTGGTTCCAAATGGTCCTTATAAATGCTCTTTAGATCACCAAAATCGAAGGTCATGCCACGCTCATCCAAGTATCCACTTACTGCAATCTGAAGATGGTAGGTATGACCATGAAGTGATTTGCATTTGCCTTCATAATTAAAGAGATGGTGGGCAGCATCAAAAGTAAACTCTTTAGAAACCATTGTACGGTGAGGATTGTAAACCAAGGACTCACCTGTTTCTTTTTTGATTTCTTTCGGTGCAAAGAACATTAAGCTTCTCCTCTTTCCGCTAGATATTTTTCAAGGCCTTTTTGACGCAAGTGACAGGCAGGGCATTCCCCACAACCAGTTCCAATAATACCGTTATAGCAAGTTAGCGTTTTTTCACGAACATAGTCAAAAGCTCCTAGTTGGTCAGCCAAAGCCCAAGTCTCAGCCTTATCTAACCACATGAGAGGGGTTTGGATAACGAAATCATAGGCCATGGCTAGATTAAGTGTAACATTAAGCGATTTGACAAAAACATCACGACAGTCTGGATAACCAGAAAAGTCTGTCTCACAAACACCCGTAACAATATCAGTAATACCACGTTGCTTAGCTAGAACAGCTGCAAAAGAAAGGAAAAGATGATTACGCCCGTCCACAAAAGTATTAGGAACTTCACCTTCTTCTGCCTCAATCTCAATATCAGATGTTAAGGCATTTTCAGTGATTTGACCAAGCAAAGACATGTCCAAAACATGGTGTTTAAGCTCTTGTTCTTGCGCAATCTCTTTAGCTACTTCAATTTCCAAGCTATGACGTTGGCCATAAGCAAAAGTAACTAATTCAACTGTTTCATAATGTTTTAGAGCCCAAAATAGGCAAGTAGTAGAATCTTGACCGCCACTAAAGACGACCAAAGCTGATTGACGTTTCATAATATTCCTCTTAATTCGTGATGTCTGAGACACATAAAAAGGCCCCTTGGGGGAGCCAAAAAACGCCAGTAATGGTTTTTTTTAGCGATGGTGTCTCCCAAACATCGAAAATGATTTATCTTTAATAGTCTATCATAGTTGAGAAAAAAAGAAAAGAGCCAAGGCTCTCTTCATTAATCAATCTCAGCGATAACTTCGATTTCAATTTTAACATCTTTTGGTAAACGTGCCACTTCTACCGCAGAACGTGCTGGAAAATCAGATGTAAAGGCAGTTGCATACACTTCGTTAAATGGAACGAAATCGTTAATGTCACTTAGGAAGCAAGTTGTTTTAACAACGTGATCAAAGTCTGTTCCTGCTTCTGCCAAAATAGCACCAACATTTTTAAGAACTTGTTCTGTCTGTTCTTGAATTGTTTCACCAATGATTTCACCTGTTTCTGGTGACAATGGTACTTGACCAGAAGCAAACAAAAGGTTGCCTACGATTTTACCTTGAACATAAGGTCCGATTGCTGCTGGTGCTTTATCAGTATGAATAGTTTTTGCCATGATAGTTCTCCTTTGACTAATATGTTGCTATTATAACAAAATATTCTGAAAATTGAAACATATAATTCCAAAAAGAAAAGAATCAGCGCTAGGCTAATCCTTCTCCTACTATTTCAGATACTTTTTGACATAGCTATAGTAGTCTGGTTTTTCTTTTTTATTAAGTGCAAAGAGCATTTGACCCTTAATGGGTTCTTTCTCATCATTTGGTTGTAGAAAAAGAGCAACCTCTTTGGATTGAGTTGGGAAAAATACCGTATAAGACGTTTCTTTTCCCTGATCTTTTACTTTTAGCGAATAATAGGTAAAGTCATCCTTAGACTTGGGACCATCCACTGTATAGTTATAATCCTGCTCACCAATCTTGACCTTATCTTTCTTGAAGACAATCGTATAATCCTTCTTTAAGGCATCTTGTGCCTGCCATTCACCCTCTAGTGAGGGAGTAGTCTTGCTACAAGCTACCATCGAAACCATACAAAGTAAGGTCAAAAGACCAAGTAACCATCTTTTCATACTTTTGCACTCCTAAAGAATTTTACTTATGGTTTGATACGGTGCAACATACGTGGGAATGGAATAGCTTCACGGATGTGTTTTGTTCCAGCTACGAAAGTAACCATACGTTCAATACCGATACCAAAACCACCGTGTGGTACTGAACCATATTTACGAAGGTCAAGGTAGAATTCGTATTCTGAACGGTCCATTCCGAGTTCATCCATTTTAGCTACAAGAGCATCGTAGTCATCTTCACGCATTGAACCACCGATGATTTCACCATAACCTTCTGGAGCCAAAAGGTCTGCACAAAGAACGCGCTCAGGATTACCAGAAACTGGCTTCATGTAGAAGGCCTTAAAGCTTGCTGGATAATTAACAACGAATGTTGGAACACCAAAATAGTTAGAAATCCAAGTTTCGTGTGGAGAACCAAAGTCATCTCCATGTTCGAGGTGCTCGTAGTCTGTATCTTCATCATTTTCATGTGCTTGAAGAAGGTCGATAGCTTCATCATATGACACGCGCTTGAATGGCTCAGCAATGTATTTCTTAAGAAGATCTACATCACGTTCAAGGATTTCAAGAGCTTGTGGCGCTCGATCAATAACACCTTGAATAAGAGCCTTAACATAAGCTTCTTGCAAATCAAGTGACTCATCATGTGACAAGAATGAATACTCAGCATCCATCATCCAGAACTCAGTCAAGTGACGACGTGTTTTTGATTTTTCGGCACGGAAAACAGGACCAAAGTCAAATACACGACCAAGAGCCATGGCACCAGCTTCAAGGTAAAGCTGACCAGATTGGCTTAGGTAAGCAGGTGTACCAAAGTAATCCGTTTCAAACAATTCCGTTGAATCTTCAGCTGCATTTCCTGACAAAATTGGACTATCAAATTTGATGAAACCATTTTTATCAAAGAATTCGTAAGTTGCGTAAATAATCGCATTACGAATTTGTTGGACAGCCATTTGTTTACGTGAACGCAACCAAAGGTGACGATTATCCATCAAGAAGTCAGTTCCGTGTTCTTTTGGTGTGATTGGGTAATCATGTGATTCACCGATGACTTCTACTGCTGTCACATCCAACTCGTAACCAAATTTTGAACGTTCGTCTTCTTTAACCACACCAGTCACATAAACTGATGTTTCTTGGCTAAGGCGTTTAACAGTATCAAATTTTTCAGTACCTTCTTCTTCACCGTATTTTTCGATGAAGTTAGGTTTGAAAGCTACCGCTTGGAAGAAGGCAGTTCCATCACGCAATTGAAGAAAGGCCAATTTCCCTTTACCTGATTTGTTAGCTACCCATGCACCGATAGTGATTTCTTCGCCCACGTGTTTAGGCACATCAATAATTGAAACTAATTGTTTAGACATGTAATTACTTCTCTTTTCTTTTGATCTATATTAATTCTATTTTTCCATAAAGGCTTTGATTCGGCGGACTGCTTCTTTCAAAGTATCTAAGTCTGTTGCATAGCTAAGACGAATATTTTCAGGTGCGCCGAATCCTGCACCTGTTACCAAAGCGACTTCAGCCTCCTCAAGAATAGCGTTTGTAAAATCATTAACATTTGTGTAGCCTTTGATTTCCATCGCTTTTTTAACATTAGGGAAGAGGTAAAAGGCACCTTGAGGTTTGATGACTTCAAAGCCAGGCACTTCAGCTAGGAGTGGATAAATTGTATTCAAACGTTCCTCAAAGGCCTGACGCATTTCTTCGATAGAAGACTGATCACCAGTTAAGGCTTCAATAGCAGCATATTGAGAAACTGCTGTAAGATTTGATGTCGTTTGACTGATAATCTTAGCCATACCTGAAATAATTTCTGGATCTCCGACAGCAAAACCAACACGCCAACCTGTCATAGCATAGGTCTTAGAAACACCATTAATCACAATTGTTTGCTTACGAATGGTATCTGAAAGACTAGAAATTGGAGTAAAGGTGTTGCCATTGTAAACCAAACGGCCATAGATATCATCTGCTAAAATCAAGATATCGTGATCAACCGCCCAGTCACCGATTGCTTGCAATTCTTCCTTGCTGTAAATCATTCCTGTTGGATTTGATGGAGAATTAAGCAAGACAACTTTAGTTTTTTCAGTACGGGCCGCTTCAAGTTGTTCAACCGTTGCTTTAAAGTGATTAGCTTCAGTCGTTTGGAAAGTGACCGGAACACCTTCAACCATTTTAACTTGGTCTACGTAAGAAACCCAGCAAGGTGTTGGAATAATGACTTCATCACCAGGATTGATGACCGTAGCAAAGAAAGCATATAAGATAAACTTCGCACCAGTGCCAACAACAACCTCATTTGGATTTACAGCATAGCCATAGAAGTTTTCCATGTAAGTGCTAATCGCATCCTTAAGTTCTGGAAGTCCAGAAGCTACGGTATAGAAACTTGCCTTACCATTTTCAATAGAGGTAATAGCAGCATCTTGAATGTTCTTAGGTGTTACAAAATCTGGTTCACCAAGTGTCAAACTCAAGATATCACGTCCTTGAGCTTTAAGAGCTTTAGCACGCGCACTGGCAGCTAAAGTGACACTTTCTTCCATTTGTAATACACGATTTGATAATTTTGTCATTTCATTATAGTCCTTCCACTTTAATAACCTGACCTGAGATAAAATCAACCAGATAATACTGGGTTCCTGACTTCACTTCCCAAATAGGAGTTTTGCCATATTTTCCTAGGTGGACATAGGATATATCCTTAGCACCATAGGCCTTAGCAGCTTTCTTGGCCACTGACTTACTTATACCATCAGATTGCTTGTAGATATCAACCTCACCTGAATCATGACTCACGATAACGGCCAGTTTCTCACCTTGACCAGACTTTCCAAGAAGTCCGTAATAGGTAGCCTCACCATGGTAGATATCAAATTCAGTAACAGTCTTAATATCTGCTTTGCTCTCTGCTATGGCAATAACCTTCTTTTCAGCGTCTACATAAGGCTTAGTCGCTACAATAAGAATAGCAGTCAAAGAGGCAATTAAGGTCACAACGATTACAATTATTCCAAAAATGAACTGTTGCTTTTTGGTCCAGGGTGAACGTTGTTTACGCATAATGCCTCCTAAAAAAGTTTCTGAATTTATTATATCAGAAAATGATAAATCTTTACATAGCAATATAGCTAGTATTGAGCAATTAAGTCTATCTTTTTTATAAGTCAGTAAAATTTATAAAACCTAAGTAATCTTAGAAAAGGTTGGTTTTAAAAAGTTAACTTTCTTGTTCTAAGAAATCCTGAATATCCTCTTTGACTTCCTCGAACTTAGCGGGCTTAAGCGCAACTTCTTGTGTCACTTCTTTTAGAAATAGTTTTCCATAACTCTTAACGAGCGGGCGATTATCCATAAGAAGAATAGCCGAGCGCTGTTCTGGACGTCTTTGAGCACGCCCGATAGCTTGTTTGAAACGTAAAACCGTCATGGGAAGACTGTAACTATCAAAGGTGCTCTTTCCTTGCTTAGAAAACCAAAATTCAATCTTTTGATAGAAAGGGTCCTTAGGATTGTCAAACGGCAGACGTGCAATAACCTCGATTACCCTATCTTGTTGAGCAAAGTCAACACCTTCCCAGAATGACCCCATACCAAGAAGGAGATTGGTCTCACCTCTATCAAAACGTTTTTTGACATTAAAAGCTGTCCCATTTTTCTCTTGAGTTAGGTGACGAACTTCCCTATGATCCAATAAATCTGAAACAGCCATCATACTCTTTCGAGATGTAAATAGTACTAAAATTGGATATTCCATTTCAGATAGCTTCTGGAGACGCTTTGCAAGAGCAACTTCATACTCTTCCTCAGAAGCAATACCAATCATAGGCATGCTTTGATCAATCCAAATAGCTTGATTGGGTAGAGTATCCATTGGGAGGCTAACCTTGCGTACTTGATCTAAGCCCAACAAATCAGCCACATCTACATCAGGTCCCACATCAATAGTTGCTGAAACAATTATCACTTTTTGGGCACTTGGTAGATAAGCAGAAAGCTCTAAGAGCTCTTTGCGTGACGCCTTTAAATAAGTCACACGATGTTCCTGATAATAATCTGTTTCAAGCCAGAAATGGCTGTAAAGGGGTGTCTTCAAGGGAGACAACATCTCCATCAAATCACTTTCACCCTCCAGTTCAGAAATGGTTTGTAGCAAACAATCTAATTGCTGGCGATTATACTGCTTCTGAGGAAATTGTTGATGTTCTTGGATTAGATGGCTAACTTCAAACTGCAGATTTTCGAGCAAGCGTTGTTGAAGCAAGCTTTGACTACCACTATCAAGAATTCGATGAATATGTTGCAACAGGACAGTAAGATTGACTTGATAACGTGAAAATTGTTCTAAAGCCAGGACCATCTTTTGTCCCTCATCAATCACAAGAGTCTTTCCTCGGACAAAATCATGATCATCTTCCATACGCGTCAAAAGATAAGCATGGTTGGTCACAACTACCCTTGCTTCTTGGGCTTTTTGATAGGACTGTTGCCAAAAATCATATTCAGCAAAAAGACTGTCAGCTTTTAACTTACCATCGTGCTTAATCTCATCAAAATAAGCCATATAGCGCTGTTTTTGTCTGATTTCGTCAAGATCCCCTGTCTCTGTTTCAGTCAACCACACCAAAAGTTGCATTTTGTAACGATTAACCAAACGGTTACTATCCTGACGAAGTAAGGTTTGGTAGAAGGCATCTAACTTGATATAATTCTGAGGTCCTTTGAGACTATGGAAGTTAATATTAAAGACATCCGATAAGGCTTTGGCTTCCTGATTCATAATCTGATTTTGAAGGAGCTTGGTCGGAACAGCCACCACCACTTTATCTACATCAGACTGTGCCAACAAGGGAAGCAAATAGCCATAGGTTTTCCCGATTCCAGTCTGAGCCTGAATCATGGAAATATCAGTATTATCAAGCTCCCTTCTTACTGCCTCAGCAAACTCTCTTTGTTTAGATCTTGATTCCAAATCTAAGAGAGCAATATTGGTATCAAAATCTTGAGACAGTTTTCGTTCTGCCTTATAAGTCAAAGGTCTACGAAGAACAATTCCAGATTCTTCAAGCATGACATATTCTTTTGAAAGGCCTAAATTTTGACCTCTTATAGCATCACGAATAACCAACTCAGTTTCAAAAAGAAGATTATCTGAAAAGGTCAAAAGCATCTCAATTGTCTGTCTAGGTAAGCTAGCAATCTTATCCATCAAATGAAACAAAAGCTGTCCGGTCGCTCTCGCATCTTCAATTGCCGTATGGGCCTGAGCTAGGTCAAGATTAAGAACCTTGGATAAATTAGATAGCTTATATTGTTCTAACGTCGGATAAAAGACTTGAGCCAATTCGACAGTATCCACACGAGGAGTCCTTAGTTCGAAGCCCTCCATGAAAAGAGCCTCTGCAAGCAAATTGGCATCAAATTTAACATTATGGGCAACAAAAATACAGTCCTCAATCAGTTCAAAAATGGTTCTAGCAATTTCTGAGAAATCTGGGGCTTGAGCCAACTGCTGATCGGTAATCCCTGTTAAATGAATAATGTGATCATCGAGTTCTTGGTGTGGGTTGACATCGCTCGCAAATTCGTCAATCACCTGACCATTTTGCATGATGACAATTCCCACCTGTATAATACTAGCCGTTGACGAAGCGGAGGTTGCTTCCAAGTCAACAATGGCATATTTATTCGTGTTTTTTTCACTCATAGTGACCCTATTATAGCATATCCAAAGCCCCAAAAAAAGACAAAGCCATCATTCTGATATTGGAAAAAGCCTGAAATTCGTGCTACACTAGAGCTATGAAAATAAGACGAATTTTAAATCCTGTTGCTCAGGAAAACACCTATATTTTAGAAAACGATACAGCCTGTCTAGTCATTGATCCAGGAAGTGATACTTCTAGCATCTTAGCTGAACTTAAAGCAATCGACAAACCAGTTGCTGCTATCCTTTTGACACATACACACTACGACCACATTATGAGTGTTGAGGCAGTCCGTCAGGCATTCAATCATCCTCCTGTTTACGTTGCCGAAGCTGAAAAAGACTGGTTGCTGAATCCTATTGATAATTTATCTGGACTTCCACGTCATGACGATATGGAAGACGTTATTGTCAATCCGGCAGAATATTACTTCGATTTCACTCAGAACTATAACATCGAGGATTTCCAGTTTAAAGTTGTTCCAACCCCAGGACACTCTATTGGAGGTGTTTCTTTTATCTTTGATAAAGAAGAAACTGTATTTTCTGGTGATGCCCTCTTTAAAGAAACAATTGGACGCTGGGACCTTCCAACAGGGAACCACGAACAATTACTCACTAGTATTAAAGAGCAACTCTTTACACTTCCTAACCACTACAGAGTTTTCCCAGGTCATGGATGGGACACCACTATTGGTCATGAGAAGGTCTTTAACCCACATTTTTCATAAAAAAACAAAAGCTTGTCGACACCAACTTTAGTAAGTATTGACAAGCTTTTTTCTCGAATAAAAAAGAAGGCCGATAGACCTTCTTATCTGAAACACTGTAGTGTATTTATTTAGATTTGATGTAGTTAACACCATCTGCTTTAGGTGCAACGGCTTTACCGAAGAAAGCAGCCAAGACAATAATTGTCAAGATATATGGTGCGATTTGCAAATACACATTTGGTACATGTGAAATAAGTGGAAGCTGTTTTCCAATGATTGCCAATGATTGTGACAATCCAAAGAACAAACTTGAGAGCATAGCTCCAACTGGATTCCAACGACCAAAAATCATAGCAGCCAAGGCGATGAAACCAGGACCTGCAATTGTTGTAACAGCAAAGTTGTTTGAGATGGATTGTGCATAAACCGCACCACCAACACCACCAAGGAAACCTGAAATCATAACGCCATAGTAGCGCATACGATAAACGTTAATACCAAGTGTATCTGCTGCCTGTGGGTGTTCACCAACTGAGCGAAGACGCAAACCAAAGCGAGTCTTGAAGATAACCCACCAAGACACAACTGAAACCAAAATCGCTACATATGCAATCAAGGAAACGTTCGTAAAGAAGACTTTACCCAAGACTGGAATGTGGCTCAAAATTGGAAATGATACAGTTTTAAAGTTATGGCTAATAGCTGGTGTTTGGCCGGCACCAAAGATAACACGTGTCAGAAAGACTGCTAAAGATGGAGCAATCAAGTTCAATACCGTACCAGAGACAACATGATCCGCACGGAAATTAATGGTCGCAACCGCGTGGAGCAATGAGTAAACAAGACCAATAAGACCTGCTACAATTGCGGCAATCCAAGGAGTTGCATCACCAAAACTATCTGCAAAATTCAAGTTAAAGAGAACACCTGCGAAGGCTCCAATAACCATGATTCCCTCAAGACCGACATTTACGATACCGCCTCGTTCAGAGAAAGTACCACCGATACTTGTGAAAATCAATGGTGCTGAGTATTTCAGCATAGAGGCAACAATCAAGGCTAAAATTGTAATGAAGTCCATATTAGTTTTGTCCTCCTTTAGCTTTCACTGACTTTTGACGAGGGCGAACCCAATATCTAATAATATAGTTAGCACCGACAAAGAAGATAATCAAAGCAGATACAACGTCGATAACTTCAGGAGGCACACCAATCATACCACTCTTACCTACAGACAAGACACCATAAAGAAGGGCAGCAAACGGAATACCAATAGGTGAATTAGTAGCCAAAAGAGCAACCGCCATACCGTTCCAACCAATTGCCAATGAAGAGTTTTGAACAAAGGCATTTTGGAAGGTACCAAGTCCTTCTACTGTTCCTCCAAGTCCACAAAGGGCACCTGAAATAATCATAGACATGATAATAACACGTTTTGATGACATCCCTGCATATTCAGATGCATGAGGGTTAAGACCTACAGATGTAATTTCAAAACCAGTTGTTGTTTTCTTGAGCATGAACCAAACAAGGAAAACTGCTGCAAGAGCAAGGAAGAAACCAATATTAAAACGTGAGCCACCGGTTAGAGAGGATAAGAATTCTGTTTGATAGCTTGCAGAGGCTGCGACCTTATTAGATGCTTCTGATGAACGTAACATGTCGGCTGTAAAACCAAATCGAACAATATTGTTTGCTACATACAAAATGATGTAGTTCATCATGATGGTAACAATGACCTCACTAGTTCCCAAGTAAGCACGAAGAATACCCGGAATTGCACCAGCGATACCACCAGCTACTAGACCGATGATTACTGTACAGAAAACTGAAACTACTTTTGGTAATTCTGGAAACGATAATGCAAACCATACAGCCGAAGTCCAACCTGCTAAAGCCTGACCAGGCAAACCAACGTTAAAGAAACCAGCTTTAGATGCTACAGAAAATCCGAGTGCGATAAGAATCAAGGGACTCATGGCACGAAGAATTTCACCAATATTTTTCAAAGAACCGAAGGCTGTACTGAAGAGATCATAGTAAGCCCAGAATGGATCGTAACCAAAGATTAACATCAATACGGCCCCGATCAACATTCCCAAGAGGACAGCAATCAAAGGAACTGCCCAATTTTGTGTTTTCTTAGACATTTGCTTCCTCCTTATTCAATTGTCCACCAGCCATTAGGATACCAAGATCTTGCTTATTCGTTTCAGCAGGATCTAAGATACCTTGAATTGCACCATCATAGATAACTGCAATTCTGTCTGACATATCAAGAATTTCATCCAATTCAAAGCTGACAACAATAACAGCCTTACCTTTATCACGTTCAGCGATAATACGTTTACGGATGTATTCAATGGCACCTACGTCAAGACCACGAGTTGGTTGACTGACAATAAGAAGCTCTGGGTCACGGTCAATTTCACGGGCGATAACAGCTTTTTGTTGGTTACCACCAGACAGGTCACCACCAGCAATCAACTCTCCAGCACCACGAACGTCAAATTCTTCCATCAATTCTCGAGCTTTAGCATTGATAACATTATAGTTCAAGATACCATTTTTTGAATTTGGCTCTTTGTAGTAGGTTTGAAGGGCAATATTTTCAGCTACTGTCATTTCAAGAACCATTCCATCACGGTGACGGTCTTCAGGAATATGGCCAACACTCATCTCTGTAATCTGACGAGTTGTCTTATGAATAATAGATTCACCCTTGATAGTAATGTCACCAGACTTAACTTTGCGTAGTCCAGTAATCGCTTGAACAAGTTCTGTTTGACCGTTTCCATCAATACCAGCAATACCGATGATTTCACCCGCACGAACATCTAAAGATAAGTTCTTAACGGCAAGAACACCACGGTTCTCATTAACCACCAAATCTTTAATAGAAAGAACAACTTCTTTTGGATTTGAAGGAATTTTTTCTGTTTTAAAGGAGACATGACGACCAACCATCATTTCAGCCAAGTCAGCATTTGTTGATCCTTCAATTGTCACTGTATCAATTGATTTACCACGACGGATAACTGTGACACGGTCAGAAACCGCACGAATCTCATCCAATTTATGGGTGATAAGGATAATCGACTTGCCTTCTTTGACCAAGGTTTTCATGATGTTTAGAAGTTCAGTAATTTCAGACGGAGTCAATACCGCAGTCGGTTCATCGAAAATCAAAATATCAGCACCACGATACAGAGTCTTAAGGATTTCAACACGCTGTTGAGCACCAACAGAGATATCTGCTACCTTAGCTGTTGGATCTACCGCAAGACCATATCTTTCAGAGAGCTCAGTAATTTCCTTAATAGCCTTCTTCATATCAAGGACACCACCGGCTTTGGTTACCTCACTACCCAGGATGATATTCTCAGCAACTGTAAAAGCTTCAACCAACATAAAGTGTTGGTGAACCATCCCAATCCCCAATTTCGTTGCTTTCGAAGGTGAATCAATCGTCACCTCTTGTCCATTAACCTTAATAATCCCGCTTGTTGGCTGTAAAAGACCTGCAAGCATGTTCATTAAGGTTGACTTACCAGCACCATTTTCACCGAGGAGGGCATGGATTTCTCCTGGTCTCACATCAAGATTGATATGATCATTTGCCACAAATTCACCAAATTTTTTGGTAATATCGTGCATCTCAATGACATTCGGCTTCGTCATACAATCTCCTTTCAAGAATTATTTTTATATCAGCAAAGGGAAATATAAACTGCTTCCCTTTGCTGAGACAAAAATTGTCCCAGTTTAGATATTATGGATTATTTGCTAAGACCATCAGTTGGTTTCAATTCACCATTCTTGATTTGTTCTTTAGCTTTTTCTACTGCATCCTTGATATCAGAAGGAAGCTTAGATGTTACGATGTCAACACCACCATCTTTGATACCATAAGTCTTAGTAGAACCACCTTCAAATTTATCGCCTTTAAGTTGTCCGTTAGCGATATCTTTAACAACTGTACCAACTTTTTTGATTGTTGAAGTCAAAACAAAGTTAGATTTTTTCTTGTCTGAAGATGTGTAATTACCTTCTGCTGTTTGGTCACGGTCAACACCGATTACCCATACTTTCTTATCGCTGTCAGCATCAAGTTTTTCGTTAACTTCTTTAGCAGCTGTGAAGACACCAGTACCAGTACCACCAGCAGCTTGATAGATTACGTCAACGCCTGAAGCGTACATAGTTGAAGCAATTGTTGTACCTTTAGCAGCGTCTGAGAATGATTCAGCATATTGAACTTGTACATCGATGTCTGGTTTTACAGATTTAGCACCTGCTGTGAAACCAGCTTCAAAACGTGTAATTGTATCTGATGTTTGACCACCAATGAAACCAACTTTATTTGTTTTTGATTGCATTGCTGCTGCGATACCTGCAAGGTAAGCACCTTCGTTATCAGCAAACAAAACGCTCTCAACATTCTTTTGGTCTTTGATGACATCATCAATGATTACGTAGTTAACATCTTCATGTTCCTTAGCAGCATCTGAAACAGCATCATGAAGGGCAAAACCAACACCAAAGATGAGGTTGTAACCTTGGCTTTGAGCAGCTGACATATTGTTTGCAAAGTCAGACTCTGAGTTTGATTGGAAGTAAGTAAAGCCAGAATCTTTTTTAAGTTTGTTAGCTTTACCCCACTCTTGGAGTCCTTCCCATGCTGATTGGTTAAATGATTTATCATCTACCCCACCAGTATCTGTAACGATAGCAGCTTTAACTTTTGAATCAGCTGATGATCCGCTGCGTCCGCCACGTGCACATGCTGCAAGACCAAGTGCTGCAACAGCAACAAGGCCAAGCCCGATAATTTTCTTGTTCAATTTCATCTTGAACACTCCTCCTATAACTTGCAAGAAAACTTGCTTAATAAAGAATAAAACAACTAGACTATTGTAAGTCCGTAAAAGAGTATGGTAACAACTCTCCGACTGTCATCTCGACTGTCGATTTATCTTCAGCGATAAGAATCACTTTAGAATCTGATTTTAAAAATTCGACCATCACTTGGCGACAAGCACCACACGGTGAGATGGGCTCTTTGGTGTCTCCGTATACTGCGAGACATTCAAAGTCTCTATGACCTTCGGATACTGCCTTAAAAATGGCTGTTCTTTCTGCACAATTGGTCAATCCGAATGAGGCATTCTCAATGTTACATCCTTGAAAGATGTGCCCATCCTTTGTAAGCAATGCTGCTCCAACTCTAAAACTAGAATAGGGAACATAGGCATTTTCAACTGCTTCTTGTGCTGCTTTTATTACTTGCTCTTTTTTAGTAGCTATCATGACTTTCTTGCCCTTTCATAATGGCCACTCCTGACGAAGTACCAATACGGGTTGCACCAGCTCTGATAAAGGCTTGAGCTGCCTCAAGTGTACGTGCTCCACCAGATGCCTTGACTCCCATAGTAGGACCAACAGCTTCTCGCATGAGTTCAATATCTTCAATGGTAGCGCCACCAGTAGAAAACCCTGTAGATGTCTTCACAAAATCTGCACCTGCCAGTTTTGCTAATTGGCAAGCTTCGACCTTTTCTTCATCAGTCAATAGACAAGTTTCAATGATAACCTTTACAAGTTTACTTCCACTAGCTTCAACAACAGCTTTAATATCGTCTTCAACTAATTTAAGATTTCTAGATTTAAGAGCACCGATATTGATTACCATATCAATTTCATCCGCTCCATTGGCAATAGCATCCTTAGCTTCAAAAGCCTTAACTGCGGAGGTCGATGCTCCCAAAGGAAAACCAATAACCGTACAAACTTTAACAGAACTATCTTTTAGCAATTCAGCTGCCGTTTTGACCCAAGTTGGATTAACACAGACGCTGGCAAACTCATACTTCTTAGCCTCATCAATTAAGGAAAGAATCTGTTCTTTATTAGCATCAGCTTTTAGTAAGGTATGGTCAATATAGCTATTAACAGACATAAACAAACTCCTTAATTAGATTTGGATTAAGGCCTAAGAAATAATTTTTAATATTTCATTTGGCTTTTTACACACTCTACCAATAATAACATTTTTTTCGAATTCAGTCAGCATTTTTTCAGATAAAATTTCTTGGCTATAGACCTTGGCAATAAGGTCTCCTTGAGTCACAGAATCGCCAACTTTCTTTTCAAATACAATTCCTGTTTCATAATTAAGACTATCTGACTTCGTAGCTCGACCTGCTCCTAATTGCATGGCAAATTTCCCAAATGCCATAGCAGGTAACTCTTTAATGTAACCTGTTTCATGAGCATGAATATCTGTCACGACAGGAGCACTGGTATGACGATAAAGATCGGTCAAATCACCACCTTGAGCTTGAATGAGTTCTTCAAACTTAGCAAGGGCTTTTCCACCCACTAAGTGCTGACGAATCTCTTCCTGACTAGCTTCAACCTGAGCTAAATCTAATAGAATCTCAGCCAACTCACAGATAAAGTCAGTGATATCTTCACGTCCCCTACCTTGCATAATTTCAATAGCCTCTGTGATTTCTAAACGGTTACCAATAGCCTTACCTAGTGGCTGGCTCATATCTGTAATAACTGCAATCGTTTCACGATTGACCTCATGACCTAGTGCAACCATGGTTTCAGACAACTTCTCAGCGTCAGACATATTTTTCATAAAAGCGCCTTGACCAACAGTAACATCCAGTAAAATCTTATCAGCGCCTGCTGCAATCTTTTTGGACATAACAGAGCTTGCGATTAGAGGAATGGAATCTACTGTTGCAGTGACATCACGCAAGGCATAAAGAAGTTTATCAGCCTTAACTAAATGCTCAGACTGACCAATGAGGGAAATTCCAATGTCTTTAACTTGCTGAATGAACTCTTCCTTGCTACGCTCAACCTGATAGCCTTTGATAGACTCTAATTTGTCAATCGTTCCACCTGTATGTCCAAGACCACGACCACTCATCTTAGCTACTGGAACACCAAAGCTAGCTACAAGTGGCATAAGGATGATGGTTACCTTATCGCCAACACCACCGGTCGAATGTTTATCTACCTTAACACCTGGAATTTCCGACAAATCATATTGTTCACCTGAAGCAACCATATCAGTGGTCAAATCATGGATTTCACGAATAGACATTCCTTGATAATAAATTGCCATCGCCAGTGCAGCTATCTGATAGTCTGGAATTTTCCCAGACACATAGCCATTAATGAGATATGAAATTTCCTCTGTGCTTAACTCGCCTCCATCTCTTTTCTTTTCAATTAAATCAACGGTTCTCATATTTTCTCACTTCTAAGGATATAATATCCTTTATCCTTTTTAACGACTTCAGCATTACCAAACACATCCTCCATCTTAGCTTTAGCTGACGGAGCTCCTTGTTTTTTCTGAATAACAATAGTTAGGTTACCACCTTGATTGAGATAATCATATGCCTCCTCAATAACTTGATGAACCACCTTCTTGCCAGCACGGATAGGTGGATTAGAAATAATATAGTCAAAACTTCCAGTAACATTTTCATAGACATTCGATTGGAAAATAGTAGCTTCAACCTTATTTCGTTCAGCATTTTGTTTCGCTAAATCAATTGCCCTACTATTGATGTCAATCATTGTGACTTTGACTCCTTGTACCTTGGCCAAACTAATACCAAGAGGACCGTAGCCACAGCCCACATCTAATAGTGTGTTTCCAGCTTCCAAATCTAATGCACTCAAAAGCACTTGACTTCCATAATCAATCATTTTTTTAGAGAAAACCCCAGCATCCGTATAAAACTGAAAACTTTCTCCTAACAAATTTACCTTTAAATCATGAATATCGTGAGCCGCATCTGGCGTCTCAGCATAATACATTTTTGACATTATTTTTTCCTTCTAGATAGTCTTTTCCCTTTATCGTATCATAAATACCAAAGTAAGGCTAGTGATATGATAAGGCTTACATTCCGGCTTTTTTTCTGCTATAATGTTAGCTATGTTAAATGAATTTATCAATTTCGAAACGATATCACGTAAGGAGTGGCAACGCCTTCATAAAGAAGGTAATGCCCCATTGACTGCGGAAGAACTTGATTCCATTCGTAGCCTTAATGACAAGATCGATGTGCAAGAAGTTAGTGATATTTATCTTCCCCTTATCAATCTCATTCGTATCTATCAGAAAACGGCCAATGATTTAACCTTTTCTAAGAGTATCTTTTTACAAAAATCACAGACTAATCGTCCATTTATTATTGGGGTATCTGGTTCAGTTGCTGTTGGCAAATCCACTACCAGTCGTTTGCTTCAACTCTTGTTACAACGTACCTTCCCCCAATCTAAGGTTGAACTTGTAACAACCGATGGCTTTCTCTATCCTAACCAAGTCTTGAAAGAAAAAGACATCCTTAACCGTAAGGGTTTCCCTGAATCCTACGATATGCCGCTTCTTCTCAATTTTTTAGATACTATAAAAAATGGTGGTGATGTCAATATTCCTGTTTACTCCCATGAAATTTATGATATTGTACCAGGTCTTACACAAGAAATCAGACAGCCCAATTTTTTGATTGTCGAAGGGATTAATGTTTTCCAGAATCCTATTAACCAAAGACTCTACATGAGTGACTATTTCGATTTTTCTCTTTACATTGATGCTGAAGTTAATAATATCGAATCATGGTATCTCGAACGTTTTCAAACCCTTCTTGAGCTCGCCAAGAAAGATGAAAATAACTATTACCATCGTTTCACTAAATTCAGTAAAGATGAAGCCTTATCTTTAGCACAAAAAACTTGGCGTGATATCAATTTGGTTAACCTGGAAAATTATATCGAACCTACACGAAGCCGAGCCGAACTGATTCTTCATAAGGGAGACAATCATAAAATCGACTTCATCCACTTAAAAAAATAGAAAAAGCTTGCCAAGGGGTCTAAAATAACGTATAATGACATAGTTAGATAAATTTTGGAGGTGAAAACATTGGCAAATATTAAATCAGCTATCAAACGCGCTGAACTTAACGTTAAACAAAACGAACAAAACTCAGCTCAAAAATCAGCTTTGCGTACTGCTATCAAAGCATTCAACGCTAACCCAACTGAAGAAGCTTATCGTGCTGCATCTGCTAGCATCGATAAAGCCGCTTCTAAAGGTTTGATTCATAAAAACAAAGCAAGCCGCGATAAATCACGTCTTGCAGCTAAATTGGCTAACTAATTGAAAGCTCCATTTAGGAGTTTTTTTATTACCTTATAACATAAAAACCTGCTAGACCATAGGCTAGCAGGTTTTCTTTATTAATTAAACTCCAGTGATTTTAACTTCAAAAATAGTCCCCTTCGGATGATTGTCCTTGACAACAATTGTTCCTTTAAGAGCTAAAACAATTTGTTGCGCTAGTGATAAGCCCAGTCCAAACCCACCTTTTTGTCTAGTTCTAGCCTTATCTACTCGATAAAAGCGATCAAAGATTTTTTTCTTATCACTATCTGATATACCAGGACCATTATCAGCTACCGAAATATAAAGATGTCGGTCATTAGTGCGAACTGTAAAGATAACATGTCCATCATCTTCTGTATATTTAATAGCATTATCAAATAATATGGTCATTAGCTGCTTCAATAGCGTTTTATCAGTATGGATTGGACGACTAACTTGGTTTTGACCCGTGAAACCTTTCTCATTTTCTTCAGCAATCATAGCATAATTGGTAAATACTGTATCAAAGAAAGCAGGTTCTAAGGTTTCGATTTCCGGCTTAATACCATCGTCACGACGAGCCAAGTTCAAGAGATTTGTCGTCAACAGACGCATATTACGTACTTCATCAAGACTTGAAGCAATATTCTCTGAATTATCTAAAATGGTGCTCTCAGGCTTGCGGAAAAGAACTTCTAATCGGTTTTGAATCACAGCAAGCGGTGTCCGTAACTCGTGACTGGCATTTTCAACAAAAGCCTTCTGCTTCTCCAGACTTTCCTGGATAGGACGTCTTGACCACTTGGCCAAATACATACTAGCCGCAACAGATAGGAGCCAGAAGAAACTCATCATGATGACAATGAGCTTGACATAACGTTCAGTGGCTTCTTCCAATTGAGTTGTATTAATCGCAATAACAAGGTACTTAGCATCAGGATAGAGACTATTATCTACTTTTTCAGTAATCAGGCGATACTTTTCGGTTTGATCGAAATAATTCTGAGCGCTTCCCTTGCTAATAACATCAATGTTATTTTTATCTATTGGTAAATTGGATAAGCTAGAAAATTTGTCAACGACATTGAGGACTTTTCCATTCTTATCAAGCACTAAGACACTGGTATTCGCCGCAACAGATAAATCGTGAGGGGCATCTTCCATCTTTGATCTCTTCTTAGATTCTTTTTTAGAGCCACTCGAGTCAGGTGTTTCATCTGTCGACCCTTTAGTATCATAGGCTTGGTAGATGGTTGTCGTATTATTTTGATCTACCTCAGAAGTCAGAAAAAGTTCCCGTTTTAGCATTTCCATTTCTAAATAAGAATTGGTCTTAGTTGCTGCCATTTTCAGACTAGAGTCCACATTGGAATAAACACCGTAACTCAGAATCTGCAAAATCATGACAGTCATGACAAGGAAAATACCAGAAAAAGTAGCAAAGAAATGAATAAAAGACTTAAATCCTTCTGACTTCATTCTCCTAAAGAGATAATTGAAAAATTTAGTCAGCATTCTTCAAAATGTACCCCACACTTCTCAAGGTTTGGAGGTTGGCAGCAAAGTCTGTTCCTTTAAGTTTCTTACGAATTTTAGAAACATATACTTCAACAACCGATACCGTGGTATCACTATCAAATCCCCAAAGACGGTCAAAAATTTGTGACTTAGGCAAGATCACATTCTGATTTTGTAAGAAATAAACTAATAAATCAAACTCTTTACCAAGAAGTTCTACTTCTTTATCACCCACAAAGGTTGAATTTGTAGCAAGATTGACACGAACATCACCGAAAGAAAGTGTGTTTTGGTCAAATTTACCAGAGCGTTTCAAAAGTGCTTGAATACGCATCTTCAACTCTTCTAAGTAGAAAGGTTTGGTTAGATAGTCATCCGCACCAAGTTCAAAACCATGTCCCTTATCGTCTAGACTTTCCTTGGCAGTCATGATAAGTACAGGAGTTGTTACACCTTTATCACGTAATTCTCTAAGAACAGTGAAACCATCTTTTTCAGGTAACATTAAGTCTAAAAGAATCAAATCATAGACGCCACTTTCAGCTTCGTAGAGGCCTTCATCACCATCAAAGACCTGCATAACATCAGCAAAGTCATCTAAAAAATCAAAAACTGAGTTGGACAAACTCAAATCATCTTCAACTAGTAATATTTTAATCATAGTTATCCCCCTTGCTAGGTGCCAAAGATCTAAAGAACACTTTGACTAAGTCTTATCATTATATCTAAAATACACATAATCATCTAGTGCTTTGATCTTCTTTTATTTAGATTCAGTCTACTATACTTTCCTTAAGTTTTTCATAACTGGAACGAAAAAACAGCACCAATAGGTACTGCCCTCTTATCGTTATTTTTTCTTAGAACAAACCAACAGCTGTTCCGTCTTCAGAAACGTCCATTTTAAGGGCTGCTGGAGCTTTTGGAAGGCCTGGCATGGTCATAACATCACCTGTAAGAGCCACGATAAATCCAGCACCTGTTTTAGGAACAAACTCACGAATAGTGATATCAAAACCTTCTGGTGCTCCAAGCAAGAATTGGTTATCTGAGAAACTATATTGTGTTTTAGCCATACATACTGGTAATTTATCCCAACCAAATTCGGCAAATTGCTTGAGTTGGTTTTTAGCTTTTTTCTCGAAGACAACTGATTTACCACCATAGATTTCAGTAACAATCTTAGTGATTTTTGCTTCCAAGCTATCATCATCAGAATAAAGACGTTTATAGTCGGCATTACCATTTTCAACAGCATCAACTACCGCGTTGGCAAGGTCAATACCACCATCAGCACCATTAGCCCAAACGCTAGCCAATTCAACAGGAACATCGATTTCTGCACAAAGTTCTTTAAGGGCTGCAATTTCAGCTTCTGTATCAGCAACAAACTCGTTAATAGCAACGACTGCAGGAAGACCGAATTTACGAACGTTTTCCACATGACGTTTCAAGTTAGCGAAGCCATCACGAACAGCTTGAACATTTTCTTCAGAGAGGTCAGTTTTGGCTACCCCACCGTGCATTTTGAGAGCACGAAGTGTCGCAACAATAACAACGGCATCAGGAGTTGTTGGGAGGTTTGGAGTCTTGATATCAAGGAATTTTTCAGCACCAAGGTCAGCACCGAAACCTGCTTCAGTAATCGTATAATCAGCCAAACGAAGAGCTGTAGCTGTAGCTAGAACTGAGTTACATCCGTGAGCGATGTTGGCAAATGGACCACCGTGTACCAAGGCTGGTGTCCCATAAATTGTCTGTACCAAGTTTGGTTTGATGGCATCTTTAAGAATAAGGGTAAGCGCACCTTCAATTTCAAGATCACGTACATAAACTGGTGTACGATCATAACGGTAAGCAACTACAATATTTGCCAAACGTTCTTTAAGGTCATTAATATCAGTAGCCAAGCAAAGAATCGCCATGATTTCAGACGCAACAGTAATATCAAAACCATCTTCACGTGGAATACCATTAAGTGGTCCGCCAAGACCAACGTTTACATGACGAAGCGCACGGTCATTAAGGTCAACCACACGTTTCCAAATGATACGACGTTGGTCAATGCCGAGAGCATTTCCTTGGTGAATATGATTGTCAAGAAGGGCTGACAAAGCATTATTCGCTGTAGTAATAGCGTGCATATCCCCTGTGAAGTGGAGGTTGATATCTTCCATCGGAAGCACTTGAGCGTAACCACCACCTGCAGCACCACCTTTGATTCCCATAACCGGACCAAGAGATGGTTCACGAAGGGCAATCATTGTTTTCTTACCAATTTTGTTAAGAGCGTCTGCAAGACCAATTGACATGGTTGATTTCCCTTCACCAGCTGGTGTTGGGTTGATAGCTGTCACCAAAATCAATTTTCCTGGCTTATTGTCTTTGACTGCATTGATCTTATCAAATGACAATTTTGCCTTATATTTTCCGTAGAGTTCCAAATCGTCAAAGCCGATTCCAACTTTTTCAACTACTTCTGTGATTGGTTTTAATTCTACACTTTGAGCAATTTCGATATCTGTTTTCATGAGACACTCCTCTATATTTTTCTAGAATATATTATATCAGAGTTTGATAAAAAACGCATTATTTTTGGTTAATTACTTTTCAATGTTCGGTTTTTGTTTTGTTATAAATCGTTATAACTTTAATTTATAGGGGTACACCCCAAAAATACCTACTATTATTTACAAAAGACTCAATTTTTAGTACAATACTACTATGAAAATTTTGATTACATCGGGTGGTACCACTGAAAAGATTGATGCTGTACGTGGAATCACAAACCATTCAACAGGTTATCTAGGTAAGGAAATTGCTGAACTTTTCTTGGCTAAGGGGCACCAAGTAACCTTAGTAACGACCAAGACAGCGGTTAAACCAGAACCGAAAGAAAATCTAAAGATTACAGAAATTACGAACGTAGATAGTCTTCTCAAAAAAATGGAGCCACTCGTCAAAGAGCACGATGTTCTCATCCATAGTATGGCAGTCTCTGATTATACGCCTGTTTATATGACGGATTTCGCTGAATTAGAGGCTACTGAAGATCTCGCTCAATTCTTGCATAAGTCTAACACTGAGAACAAGATATCTTCAGCTTCAGAGTATCAAGTTCTCTTTCTTAAAAAAACACCGAAGGTCATTAGCCTTGTTAAACAATGGAACCCTACTATTCAGTTAATTGGCTTCAAACTTTTGGTTAATGTAAGTAAAGATGAGCTTTTTGAGGTTGCTCGTGCAAGTCTAAGACGCAACAAAGCAGATATCATTGTCGCAAACGACTTGAGTGATATTTCTCCAGATCAACATATCGCCTATCTAGTTGACGAAAAAAGCGAGGAGAAGGTTAGGACCAAAGCTGCAATTGCTCGAGCTTTATTTGAAAGGATATGCCATGACTAAACGTATCATCCTTGCTGTTTCAGGATCAATTTCTGCCTATAAAGCAGCCGATCTAACAAGCAGGTTAAAGAAAAAAGGTTATGATGTTCACGTCATTATGACTGAAGCTGCTCAAGCCTTTATCACCCCTCTGACACTTCAAGTTCTCTCGAAGAACCCCGTTCACACTGATGTCATGGAAGAAAAATTAGCTGAAGGTATTAATCATATTGACTTAGGAAAAGAAGCTGACCTCTTTATTGTAGTTCCAGCTTCAGCAAATACCATTGCCAAATTAGCACATGGTATGGCCGATAATATGCTTACTGCTACTGCTTTAGCTTTACCTAGCACTACCCCAAAACTAATTGCCCCTGCAATGAATACGAAAATGTATGAAAATCCACTGACTAGGAAAAATTTAGATACTTTGCATGACCTTGGCTACCAAGAAATTCTTCCAAAATCAGGTTTACTGGCTTGTGGAGATACGGGACGCGGTGCCTTAGCTGATATCGATGACATTATTGAATCCATTAACAATGCTTTAACAAAATAACCTTGTAGAGAATAAAAAGGAGTTTATGATGAATAAGAAAAATAAAGCAAACCAAACAGCGCAGTTAGCGCTCTTGATAGCGACTATGGTTGTTATCGAAGTACTTAGTCAAACCATCTTTGCCGCTTTTGTACTTCCAATTAAACCAACCCTAACGCACATCCCAGTTATTATTGCTAGTATCGTCTATGGTCCTAAAATTGGAGCCTATTTGGGTGGTTTCATGGGAATTATGAGTATTGTTCGTAATACAATCATTTATACGGTTAGTAGCTATCTCTTTAGTCCCTTTGTTGAAGGGGGAACTTGGGCATCTGCAGTCATTGCCATCGTCCCTCGCATCCTAATCGGTATTTTCCCTTACTTTGTCTACAAGTTACTTCAAAACCGTCTAGGTTTGACTCTATCTGGGGTTTTAGGTGCTTTCACAAATACATTTTTCGTACTTATTGGCATCTACTTCTTAATCCCTAACTTCTACACAGCGGGTGGAAAAACACTAATGGCAACCATTTTCACAACAAATTCGATTGCTGAAATGATTATCGCTGGCCTGCTAACCCTAAGTATCACACCTGTGTTATTAAGATTGAAAAAATAAAGAAAAAACATGGTGATTACCATGTTTTTTTCTTTTAATTATGGTATAATGTAAGCGTTTAAAAATATAAAGGAGATTGCTATGTCTTACACTGAAAATTATCAAAAATGGCTCGACTTCGCTGAATTGCCTGCTTACCTTCGTGATGAGTTGGTCGCAATGGATGAAAAAACGAAAGAAGATGCCTTCTATACCAACCTTGAATTCGGTACAGCTGGTATGCGTGGATTGATTGGTGCTGGTACTAACCGCATTAACATTTACGTTGTTCGCCAAGCAACTGAAGGTTTGGCCCAATTGATTGACTCAAAAGGGGAAGAAGCTAAAAAACGTGGTGTTGCTATCGCTTACGATAGCCGTCACTTCTCTCCAGAATTTGCTTTTGAATCTGCTCAAGTTTTGGCTGCTCACGGTATCAAATCTTATGTATTTGAAAGCCTACGTCCAACACCTGAATTGTCATTTGCTGTTCGTCATCTCCACACATTTGCTGGTATCATGGTAACAGCTAGCCACAACCCTGCTCCATTTAATGGATACAAGGTTTATGGTGAAGACGGTGGACAAATGCCACCTGCAGATGCTGATGCTTTGACAGATTACATCCGTGCTATCGAAAATCCTTTCACTGTGCAATTGGCTGACCTTGAAGAAAGCAAAGCTAGCGGCTTGATTGAAGTTATCGGTGAAAACGTCGACGCTGAATACTTGAAAGAAGTGAAAGGCGTTAACATTAACCAAGACTTGATCAATGAATACGGTCGTGACATGAAGATTGTCTACACTCCACTTCATGGTACTGGTGAAATGTTGGCTCGTCGTGCTCTTGCACAAGCTGGATTTGAAGCTGTTCAAGTTGTTGAAGCTCAAGCTGTTCCAGATGCTGACTTCTCAACTGTTAAATCTCCAAACCCTGAAAACCAAGCTGCCTTTGCTCTTGCTGAAGAACTTGGTCGCAAAGTAGACGCTGATGTATTGGTTGCAACTGACCCAGATGCTGACCGCCTTGGTGTTGAAATCCGCCAACCAGATGGATCTTACCTCAACCTTTCTGGTAACCAAATCGGAGCTATCATTGCTAAATATATTCTTGAAGCTCACAAAACAGCTGGTACACTTCCTGCAAATGCTGCCCTCTGTAAATCAATCGTATCAACTGAGTTGGTGACTAAGATTGCAGAAAGCTACGGCGCAACTATGTTTAACGTCTTGACTGGTTTCAAATTTATCGGTGAGAAAATCCATGAATTTGAAACACAACACAACCACACTTACATGCTTGGTTTCGAAGAAAGCTTCGGTTACCTCATCAAACCATTCGTACGTGACAAAGACGCTATCCAAGCTGTTCTTATCGTTGCTGAAATCGCAGCTTACTACCGCTCACGTGGCATGACTTTGGCAGATGGTATCGAAGAAATCTACAAACAATACGGCTACTTCGCAGAAAAAACAATCTCTGTTACCCTCTCAGGTGTTGACGGAGCTGCTGAAATCAAGAAAATCATGGATAAATTCCGTGGTAATGCTCCTAAACAATTCAACAACACAGACATTGCTAAGACAGAAGACTTCTTGGAACAAACAGCTACTACTGCTGACGGCGTTGAAAAATTGACAACTCCTCCAAGTAACGTGCTTAAATACATCTTGGCTGATGATTCATGGTTTGCCGTTCGTCCTTCAGGTACAGAACCAAAAATCAAATTCTACATCGCTACAGTTGGTGAATCTGAAGCAGATGCTAAAGAAAAAATTGCTAATATCGAAGCAGAAATCAATGCTTTCGTAGGCGAATAATATTTAAGACTTAGAGCTAAGCTCTAAGTCTTTTTTATACACGACAATACTAGGATTGTAAGCAAGTCACCCATTTTACTACTCGAAACAAGCAACCACCTATAGACTAATCTATAGGTGGTAGTTTTATGATTTAATTATAGAGCGCTAACTTGTGAATGATGCTTAAACAAGGAATGAGTAGCTCCATGAATATGACGAGCGGTCTCTGCATTATTCATGGTGTAGAGGTGAACGCCTGCAACATCTTGCGTAACAAGATCGACAATCTGGTCAATAGCATAGGCAAGACCTGCCGCTCTAAGTGACTCAGGATCATGCTCATACTTATCCAAAATGGCACGGAACTTACGTGGTAAATGGATATTCTCACAAGTCTTAAGCAAACGTAGGGCTTGGTTACGATTCAAAATAGGCATAATACCCGCATGAATTGGTACATCAATTCCAGCCAAGGTACATTTATCTTGAAAATCATAGAAACGTTCATTGTCAAAGAAGAGTTGAGTTACAAGGCTAGAACAACCTGCATCAACCTTTTTCTTAAGGTTTTGGATATCAGAGATTTGATTTGGCGAATCTGGATGCCCTTCAGGATAGCAGGCACCGATGATATCAAATTGAGGAGCTTCTTCCTTAATAAACTCAATCAAATCAGTGGCATATCTAAAGTCTTTAAGAGGTTCCACACCAGGAATGATATCACCACGTAGGGCTAAGATACGGTGTACACCAACAGCATCCAAGTCACGTAAGGTATCAGCAACCTTTTCTTTACTCAAATAGATAGCCGGAAGGTGGGCAATCGTTGGGATGGCTAGGTCATTTTGAATATGATCTGCCAAAGGAACCGTCGTCTCTTTGATATTATATTTGTTATTACTAGCTGTCACACTGATAAAGTGTGGAGCCAATCCTTGCATATCCTCAAGGGCACGTAGAATTTTTTCATTACCCACTGCTGGGTTGGGTGGAAATACTTCAAAAGAGAGTGATGGTGTTTGGCTTGTCATATTTTATACCTTCTTCTTTTTAGATTTTTGTTAAGACAAAAGCAGTTTTAAGTGTCTACTGACTTCATAAGTAGCGTACACTTGTTAATCATAGCCTGCTTGCAAAAATCTTTAGAATATTATTAGCTATTGAAAACCTTCTACACTTAAGGAAGAAGGTCTTCAACGTATGATAACTTCTGCTTACAAGTTTTCGCGAGCTGCTTTTGCAGCTTCTACAAGCTTGATCAAGCTTTCTTTAGTTTCTTTGATTCCGCGAGTCTTCAAACCACAGTCAGGGTTAATCCAGACTTTACCACTTGGTACTTTAGCCAAGATTGCTTCGATAGTGTGGTCAATTTCACCGTCTTGTGGGACACGTGGTGAGTGGATATCGTAAACCCCAGGTCCAACTTCTGTTTGGAAGTTTTGTGCTTTAAGTTCATCCAAGATTTCAAGATTTGAACGACTAGCTTCAAATGAGATAACGTCAGCATCCAAGTTGTCGATGGCTGGGATGATATCTGTAAATTCTGAGTAACACATGTGAGTATGGATTTGTGTGTCTGGTGCTACAGTTGAGTGTACCAAACGGAAAGCTGGAATTGCCCAGTCGAGGTAATCCTCATACCAGTCACTACGACGGAGTGGCAATTTTTCACGAAGAGCGGCTTCATCAATTTGGATAATTTTCACGCCTGCAGCTTCAAGGTCAAGCACTTCGTCTTTGATTGCAAGAGCAATTTGAAGAGTTGAATCCTTAATAGAGATGTCCTCACGTGGGAATGACCAGTTAAGGATAGTTACAGGTCCAGTCAACATACCTTTAACAGGTTTATCTGTACGGCTTTGTGCGTAGCTAGACCATTTAACAGTGATTGGGTTAAGACGAGTGACATCACCCCAAATGATTGGTGGTTTAACCCCACGCATACCGTATGATTGAACCCAACCATTTTTAGAGAAGAGGTAACCTGACAAGTTCTGACCGAAGTACTCAACCATGTCATTACGTTCAAACTCACCATGAACAAGAACGTCAAATCCAACTTCTTCTTGCCATTTAATCCATTCATCAGTGATTTCAGCAAGGAAAGCATCGTATTCTTCTTGTGATAATTCATTCTTACGGAAAGCCAAACGTTTAGCACGAACATCCTTAGTTTGAGGGAATGAACCGATAGTTGTTGTTGGAAGCAATGGAAGTTTGAAAGCATCCTTTTGAATCTCTTCACGTTCTGCAAACGCTGGCAAACGAGTGTAATCAGCTTCAGTCAAACCTGCAATACGAGCACGAAGCTCAGCATTTTCACCAACACGCTCAGTCGCAAAGAGTTCTTTGTTAGCAGCAAGTTCTTCTGCACCTTGACCATTGCGGATGGCATCCAAGTCACGCAATTCACCCAATTTTTCAACCGCAAAGGCGAAGTGGTCCAAAATAGCTGGTTCAAATTCTTCATTAGCAGTTGTAAATGGTACGTGGAGAAGTGAGCAAGAGGTTGTCAAAACAACATTTTCAGCTGGAACTTGTTCAAGAATTGCGAGGCTCTTCTCGTAGTTGTTACGCCAGATGTTTTTACCATTGACGATACCGGCATAGAGAATCTTATCAGCTGGGAAACCACCTTTAACCAATTCAAGTGTTTTCTTACCTTCAACAAAGTCAAGACCAATCGCATCTACTGGCAATTTCACAAGGTCAGCATAGACGTCACGAACGTCACCAAAGTAAGTTTGAATCAAAACTTCAAGGCCTTTCTTATCAGCCAAGAGCTTGTTGTAGAGGTTCAAGAAGAGAGCTTTTTCTTCAGATGTCAAATCTTTAACAAGAGCTGGCTCATCGAGTTGAATACGAGTAGCACCAAGCTCTGCCAATTTTTCAAAAACATCTTGGTATGCAGAAACAAAGCTATCTACGAAGTCTTCAGCTTTTACACCATCTTCAAAGTCAGACAATTGAAGGAAAGTGAATGGTCCAACCACAACTGGACGTGTATTAAGACCCAATTCTTTTGCTTCTTGGTACTCATCAAAAATCTTGTGACCAGCAAGTTTAACTTCTGTTGTTTTTTCAAATTTAGGAACGATGTAATGGTAGTTAGTATTAAACCATTTTTTCATAGGAAGGGCACGAACATCCCCTTTTTCACCTTGGTAACCACGCGCCAAGGCAAAGTAACGTTCAAGATCTGTCAAATCCAAGTTTTGAACAGATTCAGGTACGACGTTGAAAAGGAAAGCTGCATCAAGGAAGTTATCGTAATGTGAAAAATCATTTGAAGGAATTTCAGTGATACCCTTCTCTTTAACAATATTCCAGTGTTTTGCACGCAAGTCTTTGGCTGCTGCTAAAAGTTCATCTGCAGTAATTTCATTTCTAAAGTATTTTTCTGTTGTAAATTTTAATTCGCGGAATTCACCCAAACGTGGGAAACCAATGATAGTAGTTGACATCTTGTGTCCTCCTCTTTGTTGTTGAACCTATCTTACCAAAGAAATGGGTAGCTGTATAATTGCTATTAGTTTTCTCTATATATAGTTTTAGACTATACCCTATAAAATAAAGGGTTACCGACTTCTGTTATCTCCTTTTGCTTAGATATTGTTATAGCTAATAACTATATATTAACTTACTAAATCCCTTTTTATATCAAAAAATCCCTAAACTTTTGTCTAGAGACTCTATTATTTACTAGGATTAGAACACTAAGCTCTATAAGTGCTCAGTACCCTCTCTTGAAGCCAAGATGATGTATAAGACATATTCTCACTATTGTAACTATTCCAAATAAAATAACCAAAAATAGCCAATACTAATAAGAAACAAATTCCCAAAACGGCTAACCATATGATTTGTTTCTTTAAGCTATCATACTCACTCATATAGCCATTATGAAGTTTAATGAGTTCATTTCTTTTTTTGTTACTTGACTCTTTAGCAATAGCTATTTCTAGCTCGTACATCTGGTGCTTCCATGAATTCTTAGAAGTGCCTTTTTTCATTTTATTGTTTGAAAGGCTGCTGTTGCCCTTCTCAAAGTTATTTTTTTCAGTCATATTTCCCTCTAAAATCTTCTTTTAGTCCCTATCATTATAACATATGTAAAACTGTCTGAAAAGTTCATTTTTGGTTAAAATTTTGAGAAAGATAATTAAAACATGAAAAAGAACCAGAGGGAAACTTCTTATGTTATACTCTAAGTATGCATAAGAAAACTGTTATTGATTTTAAAGAACTTGGTGTCAGACAAATCTTTACAGACGCCATTAAAGAACTAAAAACAAAGGACATTAAGGAAGTCAAACCCCTTTTAGATGAACTCGAAGCCTATCAAAATGAAGGTTATTATGCAGTAGGTTATGTTTCCTATGAAGCAGCCCCTGCCTTCGAGACAAAATTTCAGGTTATTGATGGTCCATTAATGTCTGAGTATCTCCTCTACTTCACTGTTCATGAAACTGTTCAAACAGAGCCTATTCCACTTACTTATGACCCTATTACCTTACCAAAGTCTTGGCAAGAGCTAACTTCTGCTGAGGAATACAAGGCTGCTATTGAGCATATACACCACCATATTCGACAAGGTGATACTTATCAGGTCAATTATACTGTTCAACTTCAACAGAACCTGACAGCTGATCCCTTTGCCATCTACAATCGATTGGTTGTTGAGCAAAATGCCCATTACAATGCCTTTATTCAGCACGATGATGTTTCTATCATTTCTATAAGTCCAGAACTCTTCTTTAAAAAAGATGGAGATAAGTTGACTACTCGTCCTATGAAAGGTACTACCAATCGAGGTTTAACAACTGAAACTGACCTTGCACAAGCAAGATGGCTAGCTCAGGACCAAAAAAATCGCTCTGAAAATATGATGATTGTTGATCTTCTTAGAAATGACATGAATCGTATTTCTAAAATAGGAAGTGAAGATGTTAAGAGCCTTTGCCAAGTTGAACAATACACTACAGTTTGGCAAATGACTTCGACAATTGAAACGCAACTCCTGACAAATAGAAGTTTATGCGATGTCTTCCAAGCCCTTTTTCCATGTGGATCGATTACAGGTGCCCCAAAAATAGCAACCATGGAGATTATTAAGAAGGTTGAAAAACAGCCTCGAGGTGTTTATTGTGGAGCTATTGGAATCTTGGTGCCACAGGGACCTAGTATTTTCAACGTAGCCATTCGGACACTACAAATGGAAGAAACCAAGGCTATCTATGGTGTCGGAGGGGGGATTACCTGGGACAGTAACTGGGAATCCGAATACGAAGAAACCAAGCAAAAAGCTGCTGTTCTATACCGTCAGAACCCAAAATTTGATCTCATTTCTACCGGTCGTATTCATCAAGGAAAACTTCTCTTTCTGGAGGAGCATATAAAACGTTTACAAGAGAGTAGCCGATACTTTGACTATCCTTTCAATGCAGAAAAAGCGCACTATCAAGTCGAAGCTCTGTGCCAATCACTAGACCTTAACACAGACTACCGTCTTAAATTGTCCCTTAAAAAAGATGGTGAACTGAAGTTTGAACATAGCCAATTAACAAACTTATCTGATGACTTTTGCCAAGCAAGATTAGTTGAGCAAAGACATCCGTTGGATAGCCCCTATACCTTCTTTAAAACAAGTTACCGTCCTCACCTTAGTATCGAACCTCACGAACAAATCTATTATAATCACGAGGGACAACTCCTAGAAACCTCTATCGGTAACATCGTTCTTAAAATCGAAGACCAACTCTACACACCACCAGTTCACCTCGGCCTCTTAAATGGCATCTACAGACAAAGTCTTATAGCTGAAAATAAGCTAAAAGAAAAGGTCCTGACTGTAAAAGATCTGAAACAGGCTCAGGCCATCTACGGATGTAATGCGGTGAGAGGGTTGTATGAATTGAAGGTGGAGAAATAATTATATCTAAACAAAAAAAGCGAGTTCTTTGTTCTCTCCTACTCTTACTAAAGAAACTTCAATATTCTATTGGTAAAAAAATCAACCATTTAGTAGTAAAATAAAGTATAATACTTACTGATAGTTATTCCAGTTATCTTGACTGAAATGACGAACTATTTGGCTTTAAATTTATTAGCCTTAAAACCGAGTAACAATATAGAAAGGATACAAACCCTAAATGAAAAAATTTAAAGGCTTGACTTCTGCTGAAGTTCAAGCAAGTAAAAACGCTCATGGCGATAATAGGCTCTCTAGTAAAGAGGCTAACTCGCTCCTCTCAATCTTTATCGAAGCCTTCCAAGATCAATGGATTCTTATCCTCTTGGCTGCCTTAGGATTAAAAATCATTTTCAACTTTGTTGGAATGATTTTCCCTGCTATTGGTGAAGCTAATTGGTATGAGGCTATCTCACTAATTTTCGCCATTTTGATGTCTACAGGATTCTCAGCAGTTTCACAATACCGCAATGAGCAAAAGTTCAACACTCTTCAAGAAGAGGCTTCGAAAACTAATGCTAAAGTTTATCGTGATGGTAAACTTAAAGAGGTTCTCGTTGATGATATTGTAAAAGGTGATCAGATTCTCCTTCAATCAGGGGACAAGATTCCAGTTGATGGTATCATCTTGGAAGGTGAGTTAAAAGTCAACCAAGCTGTCCTTAATGGTGAAAGTGAAGATGCTAAAAAACTTCCTCTTGGTGATCAAAAAGAGCCAGACTCTTCGGATCTCTTTACAGAGCTCAAAGTCTTCCGTGGTACAGTTGTTACTTCGGGTGAAGGTGTTATGGAAGCTACACAAATTGGTGATAACACCGTTCTTGGAAGCATCAATACTTCTCTTCAAGAAGATAGTAAAGATTCACCATCTAAAGAGAAACTTAACAAGCTTGCTGGTAATATCGGTGTCCTCGGTTATAGTGCAGGTGCTGCATACTCAGTAATCAACCTTGTCTTAGGCTTTATTGCCCTTAATAAGGCTAATAACCTCAATGGTGGTTCAATCTTCCTTCTTATCATTGAAACGATTCTCTTTGCAGTTACAATCATCATCATGGCTGTTCCAGAAGGTCTCCCAATGATGTTGGCACTCGTTTCTTCAATGAACTCAGGTCGACTTTTAGCACAAAATATCTTGGTTCGCCATCCTGATACCATTGAAACAGCGGGATACATGAATATCCTCTTCAGTGATAAGACTGGTACTATCACAGAAGGTAAACTATCTGTAGTTGACTTTTTCCTTGCTGATGGTACACTTTATGCGGCTACTGGTGAAACTGATGCGCCTGATTTTAACACAATGTCAGATAGCCTTAAAGCTGAAATGATTAATGGTATCGGTCTTAACAACGATGCCATGGTAGCTGATGGCAGTGCTGTTGGTAGTAACGCCACTGACCGTGCACTTCTTGATTTCCTTATTGGTCGTTCTCAACTTGATTTCGATACGAATACAATTACTGAGAAGCAACAATTTAACTCAGCAACAAAATTCGCAAGTGTAACGACTAAGGACGGAAAAACTTACATCAAAGGTGCTCCAGAATTCATCCTAAATGACTGCTACTACTATCTTGATAAAGATGGTAATAAACAAAACTTTACAGATGATATTAAAGCTCGTTTCCAAGAATTGTCATTGGAACAAGCTAACCGTTCAATGCGTTTGCTTGCTATCCTAAATACAGATGGTAATGATAAAGTCTTGATTGGTATCGTATGTATCCGTGATAACGTTCGTTCTTCAATTAAACAAACTGTTGAAACAATGAACCGTGCGGGTGTTCAAGTAGTTATGGTAACTGGTGACCGTAAAGAAACCGCTGTTGCTATCGCTAAAGAAGCCGGTATCGTCACTGGAGAAAATGACCTTGTCCTTACTCACGATGAACTCTCTGCCCTCTCAGATCAAGAACTTAAACAACAATTGCCTCACTTAAAAGTGGTCAGTCGTGCCCTTCCAATGGATAAAAAACGTCTTATTGAGGCAGCTCAAGACCTCGATATGGTCGCTGGTATGACAGGTGATGGGGTCAATGACTCACCTGCCCTTAAATCGGCTGATGTCGGATTCTCAATGGGTGATGGTACTGAAGTCGCACGTGAAGCCTCAGATATCGTTATCTTGAATAACTCATTGACTTCGATTGAGAAAGCCGTCCTCTATGGACGTACTATGAGTAAGTCAGTAAGTAAATTCATTATCTTCCAGTTAACCGTAAACGTGACTACAATTGCTATGTCACTTCTCTCACCACTCTTGGGCCTCAAAGAACCATTTACAATTATCCAAATTCTCTGGATTAACCTTATCATGGACACACTTGCTGCCCTTGCCTTTGGTGAAGAACCTACGCTAGATCGTTACATGAATGAAAAACCAGTTGCTAAGAAGGCAAATATTCTTACTGGCTATATGAAATCTGCTATCGGTGTAGCTAGCATCTTCATTACTGTCGTATGTTTAGCAATTCTTAAAAATGTTGGTGGTATCCAAGACTTTATCACAAATGGAACTGGCAACTTTGAAATGGTAACAACATTCACCTTTACAGTATTTATCTATGCTGTCATTTTCAACTCACTTAATACACGTAGTAATGGATTCAATGTTTTTGAACATATCGGCGAAAACAAGAAATTCTCAATTGTAATGATTTCTATTGCTGTCGTTCAAACCTTGATCATTCAATTCGGTGGTAAAGTATTTAGTACCGTTCCTATGGACGTTCAACACTATATCGTTGCACTTCTTATCGCGGTTTTGATCATCCCTGCAGATTTAATTCGAAAAGCTCTAACTAAAAACAAATAACTATCTGTTTAACGTATTATAAAACTTAAAAGGATAAAAAGGATTGGGATAACTCCCAATCCTTTTTAATAATTTCCGAAGGTAATACCGTGGAAAGATCATAACATAAAAAGGCTTTAACTGAACTGCACCCCAAAAGTTAGACAGAAAAAATCTAACTTTTGGGGTGTTTTTATTATGAAATTGACTTATGAAG
>NZ_JACLQS010000014.1:0-14609 GCF_016648815.1 Streptococcus sp. 9.1
TGTTGAACTCAGTATCTTCTGGCAATTGAGAAGTTACTGTCAAGACTTTACCGTCTTTAGTTACTGAAACAACGACTGTAGCTACCATCTTATCGTAGGCAACAGTTGCATCGTTACCTTGTACTTCTTCTACTGTGTAGACGTGAGTACCTTCTTCACCACGTTTGTACTCAAGAGCTGAGAACTTGATCTTACCGTTAGCATCATTGCTTACAGTTTCGATCACATTACCCTTGCTATCTTTAAGTACGAAGCTAAACTCACCAGGTTTAAGTTCACGACCTTCAAGTTTCTTAGTGAATTCAAACTCAACCTTAGTTGGGATATTGACTACACGTTTTTCTGTTGGTTTTTCTGGTTTTTCAACAGATTTCTTAGTTGGGTCGTATTGGTGAACGATTTGTGACGCAGTATTTTCGATGTCTACACCATCTTTAGCAGTGCCTTTGATAGTTGCAGGAATATCGAACTTGTAGTAGCGTCCGAATGCCAATTTGGCAGTATCGATCACTTGTGTGTTTTCTGCATCGCCAAGTGACTTAGTAAGGTCAGCTTTAGATGTTGCAGTAATCACACCGTCAACGATTTGGATATCGAACTTAGCTGTCACATCTTCTCCTGTTACAGAGTCGTATGCTTTAATATCTTTAACGTTAACAGTCAAGTTTTCGCTGTCATATTTATCTGTAACACCTACAGATTGGATATTGTGAGCGTCAGTGAAGTTAGTTGTGTCGAGCCATACTTGGTAGACAAACTTATCACCTTTCTTGAGTGTCTTAGTATTGATATTTTCAGCTTCGTTGTTAGCTGTGCTGTCAGCGTAAGGATCCTTGTTAGTATCGCCTACTTTATCTTTCAACTCAGCATCATCGTCAACAAGTTTCATACCAGTGATATCGAATTTCTCTTTAGAAACAACGTATTTCTCTGGTTGGAACTTAGGTTTTTCTGGTGGACGAACAGTGTTGTTAAATTCTTTGTCTGCTGGGTCGTTCACTTTAGTGATAAGAGCTTTCGCTTTACCATCATGTGATACTTCAACAGTAACAAGAGCTTTCATTGAATCGTAAGAAACAGTTCCGTCAGTACCTTTAACTTCTTCTACAGTGTAGTTGTGAGTACCTTCTTGGCCTTTCTTGAATTCAAGAGCAGCAAATTTAACGTTACCTGCAGCGTCGTTCTTAACTGTTTGAAGGATGTTTCCATCTTTATCTTTAAGAACGAAGCTGAATTCGTTGGCTTTAAGTTCACGTCCTTCAAGTTTCTTAGTGAAGTTAAATTCAACTTCAACTGGGATGTTAACTACACGTTTTTCTGTTGGTTTTTCAGGTTTCTTAACAGTCTTACTTTGTGGATCGTATTGGTGAACGATTTGTGAGGCTGTATTTTCGATGTCAACACCGCCCTTAGCAGATTGTTTAATTTCTGCTGGGATTTCAAACTTGTAGTAACGTCCGAAGGCGAACTTAGTTGTGTCGATAACTTGTGTATTTTCTGCATCGCCAAGTGACTTAGTAAGGTCAGCTTTAGATGTTGCAGTGATTACACCGTTAACGAGAGTGATATCGAACTTAGCTGTCACATCTTCTCCTGTTACAGAGTCGTATGCTTTAATATCTTTAACGTTAACAGTCAAGTTTTCGCTGTCATATTTATCTGTAACACCTACAGATTGGATATTGTGAGCTTCAGTGAATTTAGTTGTATCCAACCATACTTGGTAGTATACTTTATCACCTTTCTTGAGTGTCTTAGTATTGATATTTTGAGCTTCGTTGTTATCAGTCTTATCAGCGTAAGGATTTGCATTAGTGTCTGCAACCTTATCTTTCAATTCGCTATCGTCATCGAGAAGTTTAACTCCTGTAAGATCGAATTTAGATTCGTTAAGGATGTATTTCTCTGGGTTGAAGTCTGGAGTATCTGGAGGAGTTACTTTGTTGTTGAACTCTTTATCAGCAGCATCTGTCACGTTAGTGATAAGTGCTTTAGCTGTTCCATCATGTTTAACTTCAACTGTAACAACAGCTTTCATACCGTCGTATTGAACTGTGCCATCAGTACCTTTAACTTCTTCTACTGTGTACTTGTAAGTACCTTCTTGGCCTTTCTTGTACTCAATAGCTTTGAACTTAACGTTACCTGAAGCATCGTTCTTAACAGTTTCGATGACATTTCCTGCTTCATCCTTCAATTGGAAGCTGAATTCGTTAGCTTTAAGCTCACGGCCTTCAAGTTTCTTAGTGAAGTTGAATTCAACTGAGATTGGAACGCTGTTTACACGTTTTTCAGTTGGTTTAGTAGGAATTTCTGTCTTCTTAGTTTGTGGGTTGTAGAAGTGAACTACTTGTCCAGCTGTATTTTCAATATCTACACCGCCAGGAACAGAGTCTTTAACAGTGGTTGGGATATCGAATTTATAGTAACGACCAAAGGCAAACTTAGTTGTGTCGATGATTTGAGTATTTGCATCATCTCCAAGTGACTTAGTGAAGCCATCTTTAAGGTTAGCAGTAATCATACCATTTTCAACTTTGATGTCGAATTTAGCTGTTACATCTTCACCTGTTACTGAATCGTAAGCTTTAATAGCTGAAGCATCAAGATCCAATTTAGTTTCATCGTAGTCATCAGAGATACCAACTGTTTGGATGTAATCCTTGTTGTTAGCGTCGAATTTAGTTGTATCGAGCCATACTTGGTAAACAAGTTTTTCACCACGTTTAACAGACTTAGTATTTAAGTTTTGTTTTTCGTTGTTTGATGCATCGTCCGCATATGGGTTCGCATTTGTGTCTGCGTACTTGTCTGCCAACTCTTTATCATCATCAACGAGTTTGTCACCAGTGATATCGAATTTCTCTTCAGAAACAACGTATTTCTCTGGTTGGAACTTAGGTGTTTCTGGTGGGCGAACTTTGTTGTTGAACTCTTTATCGTTAGCACTTGAAGCGAATCCGCCTGTTGAAGCATGGTTAACGACAGTTGTGAGAACTTTGCCTTCCTTAGTAACTTCCACTGTCACAGTAGCTTTCATAGCATCGTAAGTGATTGAAGCATCTTTACCAGCTACTTCTTCAACTGTGTAAGTAAATGTCTTACCAAGATCATCTTTGTTGAACAAGAGTTTTTCAAACTTGATGTGACCATCTTTATCGTTGGTTACTGTTTGAAGAATCTTGTTATCTTTGTCTTTCAATACGAAGCTGAACTCACCTGCAGTCAACTCACGTCCTTCAAGTCGTTTAGTATAGTTGAACTCGAGTGGAACTGGAACGTTGTTTTCACGTGTTTGAGTTGGTTTTTCAGGAGTTGTAACTTTCTTATTGAATGGGTTGTATTGGTGAATTGTTTGGTTGGCTGTATTTTCAATATCTACACCGTCGTTAGAATCAATATCTTTAACAACAGCTGGGATATCAAATTTATAGTAACGGCCAAACTCAAATTTAGTTGTATCGATGACTGGAGTAGCATCTGTTGCACTAATAGCTTTAGTCAAGCTTGCTTTAGATGTACCGTAGAGAACACCGTTTTCAACTTTGATATCGAACTTGTCAGTAACATCAGCACCAGTGATACCATCGTAAACCTTGATATCAGCAGCGTTGATGTCAAGCTTATCTTCTTCGTAGTTATCTGTGATACCAACTGTTTGAAGATTGCTTTCTGCTGTGAAGTCACGAGTATCAAGCCATACTTGATAGTAGATCTTTTGACCACGTTTGAGGGTCTTACCATTCAAGTTTTGGATTTCAACTTTATCAGCTGAATCGTCGTCATCAGCAAGTTTGTTACCAATGATGTCGAAGCTTGGTTCTGAAACAACATATTTCTCTGGTTTGAAGTTAGGAGTAACCTCGTTATCGAAGACACGATCGTCACCACCATAAGCATCTCCACCTACTGTAGCGTAAGAGATAACTGTTGACAATTGATCTCCTACTGAAGGTTGGATAACTTGAACAGTAACATTGACTTTCATGTTATCGTAAGTAACAGTTGTATCAGTTCCTTTAACTTCTTCTACTGTGTAGTTGAATGTCTTACCGAGATCTGCTTTAGCATAGTTGATAGTAGAGAATTTAACTTTACCTTCGGCATCATTCTTAACTGTTTCAAGAACATTACCTTTTTCATCTTTCAATTCGAAAGTAAATTCTTTATCTTGCAACTTACGTCCGTTAAGTGTCTTACCGAAGATCAACTCGATAGCAGTTGGAACGTTGTTAACACGTTTTTCAGTTGGTTTGTTTGGTTTTTCAACAGTCTTAGTAGTTGGGTTGTAGTAGTTTACTACTTGAGCTGCTGTATTTTCAATTTCAGCACCATCGTAAGCACCGTCAGTAACCTTAGCTGGGATGACAAACTTGTAGTAACGTCCAAATTCGAACTTAGTAGTATCGATAATTTGAGTGTTTTCCGCATCGCCAAGTGACTTAGTGAAGCCAGCTTTAAGGTTAGCAGTAATCACGCCGTTAGCGATAGAGATGTCGAACTTGTCAGTAACATCAGCACCAGTCTTACCATCGTAAGCCTTAATGTCTGAGGCTTTAACTTCCAATTTAGCTTCATCATAATCATCAGTGATACCAACAGTTTGGATGTTATCCTTGTTGTTTGCATCAAATTGATTTGTATCAAGCCATACTTGGTAGTTGATAGTTTCGCCACGTTTAACAGCTTTAGTATTGATGTTTTCTGCTTCGTTTTTACCTACGATTTCACCATTTGAAAGTTTCTTACCATCTGAAGAATCCGCATATGGGTTCGCATTTGTGTCTGCGTACTTGTCAGCCAACTCTGCATCATCATCAAGAAGTTTAGTACCAGTAATATCGAACTTACCGTTACCATCGCTAAGAACGTATTTCTCTGGTTGGAACTTAGGTTCTTCTGGAGGAGTTACACGGTTGTTAAATTCTTTATCCGCAATGTCGCCTACAGTCGCGATAAGAACTTTAGCAGTACCATCGTGTTTAACTGTGACTGTTACATTCGCTTTCATTGTGTCGTATGTAACGGTTGCGTCTGAGCCTTTAACTTCTTCTACTGTGTAGTTGTGTACGCCTTCTTGGCCTTTCTTGAATGAGATAGCTGAGAACTTAACGTTACCTGATGCATCGTTGCTTACAGTTTCAAGAGTCTTACCTTCTGAATCTTTAAGTACGAAGCTGAATTCGTTAGCTTTAAGCTCACGGCCTTCCAAACGTTTAGTGAAGTTGAATTCCACTTCAACTGGTACGTTGTTAACACGTTTTTCAGTTGGTTTGTTTGGTTTTTCAACTTTCTTAGTTGTTGGGTTGTAGTAGTTAACTACTTGAGCCGCTGTATTTTCGATATCTACTCCGCCTTTAACATCAGCTTTAACTGTTGTTGGGATGTCGAACTTGTAGTAACGTCCGAAGGCGAATTTAGTTGTGTCGATAACTTGAGTGTTTTCTGCATCGCCAAGTGACTTAGTGAAGCCAGCTTTAAGGGTTGCAGTAATCACGCCACCTTCAACTGTGATATCGAATTTAGCTGTAACATCATCACCTGTTACTGAATCGTAAGCTTTGATCTTAGTTGCATCAAGATCTAACTTAGTTTCATCGTAGTCATCTGAGATTCCTACTGATTGAACGTTTTCTTTGTTAGTTGCTGAGAATTTAGTTGTATCCAACCATACTTGGTAAACCAACTTGTCGCCACGTTCAACTGACTTAGTATTCAAGTTTTGAGTTTCGTTGTTTGATGCATCGTCCGCATATGGATTAGTATTTGTTTCTCCATATTTATCAGTCAACTCTTTATCATCATCAACGAGCTTGTCACCAGTGATATCGAATTTCTCTTCAGAAACAACATATTTCTCTGGTTGGAACTTAGGCTCTGTTGGTGGAGTTACAACGTTGTTGAACTCTTTATCAGCCGGTTCAGTTACGTTAGCAACCAATACTTTAGCTGTTCCATCGTGAGAAACAGTAACAGTTACATTCGCTTTCATTGTATCGTATGTAACGGTTGCGTCTGTTCCAGCTACTTCTTCTACTGTGTAAGTGTAAGTACCTTCTTGACCCTTCGTGTATTTAAGGGCTGTAACTTTTTTACCAGCTTTATTTGTGTACTCTACTGGAGAGAATGTGATGTTACCAGCTGCGTCGTTGGTTGCAGTTGCAATCACAACATTGTCGCTATCTTTCAACTCGAAGCTGAATTCGTTAGCTTTCAATTCACGACCTTCCAAGCGTTTAGTGAAGTTGAAGTCTACTGAGATAGGTACGCTGTTCACACGTTTTTGAGTTGGTTTTTCTGGAGTTTCTACAGATTTACTTACTGGGTTGTAAACGTGAACGATTTGGTTCGCTTTGTTTTCGATGTCTACGCCACCTGCAACGTCAGCTTTAACTGTTGCTGGAATATCGAATTTGTAGTAGCGACCAAATGCAAATTTAGTTGTGTCGACAACTTGAGTGTTATCAGCATCACCTAAAGATTTGTTCATAGAAGCTTTAGATGTTGCTGTAATGACGCCATTTTCAACCTTGATGTCAAACTTATCAGTTACGTCAGCACCACTTTCACTGTCATAAGCTTTAATATCAGCAGCGTTGACAGTTAATTTATCTGCATCATAAGTATCAGAGATACCAACAGATTGGATGTTGTTTCTGTCAGTGAAGTTCTTAGTATCCAACCATACTTGGTAGTAGATCTTTTCACCACGTTCAACTGACTTCGTATTGATATTTTCTGCTTCGTTATTTGAAGTTCCATCTGCGTATGGATTTGCATTTGTAGCAGTGTACTCATCGGTCAACTCATCGTCATCATCTACAAGTTTTGATCCTGTAATGTCAAATTTCTCTTTGTTAAGAACAAATTTTTCAGGTTGGAATTCAGGTGTTTCAGGAGGAGTGATTTTGTTGTTGAATTCTTTATCATCAGTTCCTTCTGTTGATGTTCCATCAGCATTGACACCGCCAGTTGATGTTACGTTTGTTACAGTAGTCAAGGTGTGACCATTCTTAGCAACTTCAACAGTGATCGTTGCCTTCATAGTGTCATACGTCATACCTACTTCTTTAGCTGCAGGGATAACTTCTTCTACAGTATAAGTGTGAGTACCTACTTTAGTATTATCAAATGAAATTTCTGTAAATGTTACAGTTCCATCTTTTTTGTTAGCTACAGTTTCAACTTCTTGACCGTTTGCATCTTTAAGGATGAACCTGAATTCGCCATCTTTAAGTTCACGTCCAGCCAATTTCTTAGTGAAGTCAAATTTCACTTTAACTGGAGCTACGACAACGTTGTTGAACTCTGTATCAGTTGTTGAAGATGTTTCACCTTTAGAAGAGCTGTAAGTAACAGTAGCTTTTAAATCACCTGCTTGGTTTTTTTCAGTAACAACTACAGTCATGATAGTTTCCATGGCATCGTAGTCAACATTTTTATCTTCTCCAGCAACTTCTGTTACTTTATATTTGTAAGTTCCAACTTTAGTAAAGTTAATATCACTAAAAGTTACCTTGCCAGATTTATTTGTGACGGTTTCAGTATGACCACCTTCAAGTTCTTCACCTGAATCATCAGTTTTCAATTCAACAAGTTTAAAGCTGAAGTCATTATCATTAAGTGTTCGCTTATTCTCTACATTTTTATCTTCGAGAACCTTAGTAAATTCAGGAGTTACCTTAGTAGCTTCACCTTTAACATAGTAGTAGACCGTTTCATAGTTGGGCGTCAATTTATTTTCCAAACGGAAAACGTTACCTGAAGAAACTGGAACGCCATTAATAGCATATGCAGCTCCAGTAGCGCCACGGTTCGCATAAAATTCACCCGCAGCTGAATAACGTGGTTGATAGCCAGCAGCTTCTGAGGCACTCACCTCAGTAATTGTATACTCTATAGTATTATTAGCTGCTTCCCCTCCCCAGGACATTTTATAAAATGTCCCGTTTGGACGTTTATAGATAAAATCAGCTACGTTAGGTTTACCATATTCCAAATCACCAAGATAGTTTGTATTTTGTTTATCCGAGAAAATAGCAAATGGTTTTCCAACAACAAGCTTATCACGTAATTCTGGTTTCAAACCATCTCTAACTGGCTTATTATTATCTTTATTCCATCCAGCATCATCGATTTCAGGATACTTACCGAAGTCTTCTGGGTGGTCAATTTTATTGTTACTTCCAGGACGAATTACTGTTTCATAAACCTTAACATAGCCATCAGTGTTTAAATCTTTAGAAATTTTATTTAGACTGTCAGATTTGATTGCCCACATTTCAATACGGACAGTACCATCTTCGCCTACAACTTCTTTAATACGTTTTACACCACCTTCAGCATTGGCAACGTCAAACCAACGTTGGCCAACTTCGTAAGGTTTTTTTAGAACATCTACAAGCGAGCGTGAATCTGCTGTTTGATATAGCTTATACCCATCAAAAGCACGAAGAGCTGAAGCATGGAAATCTTGCCCTTCCATACCAGTAAGTGTAAATGAACCAAGACTCTCTTCAGAGCCTGTTGCACGATATGTTTGTGCATCAACTTGTGGAGTTCCAGCGTCATTTACCAGCTTGTAGTCACCTGCCGTAGAAGAATTCATCACATAACTACTGCCATTTGAGACAAAGTTTCCAACCAAGCGATTTGGATCATAAGTTGATGAATTTTTATCAACAACTTTATAGTAAGTCGTCTTAGTAGTTAGACGTGGGATGTAATATTGAGGATCAGTTATAGTCGTTCCTTCGTTGGCTGTGTTAACTACATCATAAATTTGAATCGCAGTACGTTGACCATCGAAATCATTAGCAGAACCGTTGAATTTCCATGTTGCACGGAGAGCTGGACGATCTGTCTTATCAGCATCTTTAACATTTTCAAATCGGAATTCAATATAAGCCTGTTTATTGCCTGAAATAGGTGCTAGAGTAGCCTGACCAAGATTCACTGTTCCTGCACCACTAATTTGTTTTGTTTCTTTAACAGTGTTTGTAGCACCATCAACCAATTCTATTGTTACATTAGTTGAGTTATCATATGGTTTAGACATACGATAATAGAACTTAGTATTATACTCTGTATTGAATCCCATCAAATCAGTAACAATATATGTATACTGAGATGCACTCGGATTCAATTGGTAGTTGATTCCTGCAGTAACATGGTCAGTAGGATCTTTTGGTGTAGGGACTACAAGTGGACGATTCTTAAGTTTTGCACCATTTGGATCACTCATCACTGGTGTTGCAGCTGCTGAACCTACTGTATGACTAGTTGATACAGGGTCTGTTGCCGAACGACGATTACGACGACGGCCACCTTCTGTAACCAAAGTAGCAGCATTACTACGTTCATTATTCGCTATTGCAACTGAAGTAACGTCTACACCAGCGCTTGCTACGTTAGCACGTGTAGCAACATTTGGTTGGGCAGTTGTAGCTTCTGCTGCTGTTTCAGCTGTTTCTGTATTTCCAGCTACTGGAGCTGCTGTAGCTGAAGCATTTGAAGCTGCTGTTGTTGAAGCGTTTGAAGCTGCTGTAGCCGAAGCTGTAGTTTCAACGTTGTTGCCAGCTGCATTTGTAGATGCAGCTGTAGCTGGTTTAGCTGTTTCTGTAGCAGCTTTTTCAGTTGGTTTTGCAGTTTCTGTAGCTTGTTTGTCAGTTGTCTCTGCGGCAGCCTTATCTGTTGTTGAAGCTTCTGGTGTCAAGTTAAATGTTGACGCAGTTGCATCAGTTGAAGATACAGCTGCAGTAGGATCTGCTTGAGCTGTTGATGCTGTAGGCGTTTCAACTAAATTGGCAGAGCTCTCACCTGCTACCGTAGAGCTTGGTGTTGAAGATGAAGGTTCTGGGGATGTTACTTCATCAGCCTGAGCAATACGAGCAGCAAAGAGCGCTGTCCCTAGTAAGACTGAAGCGACACCAAACGAGTATTTACGCAATGAAAAGCGCTGGCGTCTATTGAAAATGTCTTTCATTAAAAGACCTCCTCTAATAAGTTAGTTAGTTATAGGTACACACTTATAAAATTAATCCAATTATAAAAGTGAGTATACTATATTCTAACATTCTGACAATTAGCGGTCAAGATTTTTGTCAAAATTTTTTAATTTTATTTTTCAATTATCTGATTATTCAACTACAAACAATCAGAAATATCGATAATAAAACAACAAAACACCTTATATAACACCATTTATTAACACTTCACTCAATATAAAAATAATTATTTAATCCTTTTATTTTCTAATTGAAACGCCATTCCAAAACTTTTTTAGAACTTCTCTATGACATTAAAAAACCGAACATTCTCTAATAATACAATTATTATCGCACATATTTGTACCCTATTTCAGAGCATTAACTTCACTTTATCCTACTATTACAGCATTGACGAATCATAACAACTATTCAAACGATTCTCATATAATTACTTCAGAGTAACATATTAAACTCAAACATTCTCCCCAAAAAGAAACCAGCAACTCAAATTGAACTGCTGGTTTACTTTATTTAAAACTAATAAGAGATTTGTCCGTCTCAATTAGATTAATCTTCTTTTTTACGACGATAACCTTGAATTCCCAGACCAAGAGCCACAATCAGAGCAGAAAAGCCTGCTACTTCGACAGTTTGCTCTGTTTCTTCACCAGTTTTGGGAAGAACTACTTGTTTTTTATATGAAGCTACTTTTGTAGTAGAAGTCTGAGAAGCTGTCTTAACAACGATTCTCGAAGCTTCATTTACTTGTTTTACTTCTTCTGGTTGCGAAGATACTACTGATTTCTTTTCAATAGAAGGATGTTCTGGTTTCTGAGTTTTGCTTGGCTTACTCATTTGTTTTATAGAAGATTTTGGTTTATCTGGACTTACCGCTATATAGTATATAGAGATATCCTCTCCTGAATTTTCAGGAATAATGGTGCTACCTGGCTGGATAGCTTTTCCTAACTTACTTGGATACTTAGGGTCCTGAAGGTAGGGTTTGTAACCTGGGATATCTGGAACAACTGGTAGACCTGATTTGGTTGGGTCTGTTAGATTATTAGGATATTTTACAGATGCAACTTCTGGAAAGTTCAAATCTGCTGATTTGAGTAGTAAGCTTCCGAGCGGTTTGTATATTACCGTTTCCTCAAGGTTTTCTTGAATAACTTTCTTAGATGACACACTTGCTTTATCAGCGTAATAGCCATCTAAAACTTCAGTCACAACTGCATCATAGGTTGCTTTATTAGCTTTCCATGCTGTTGACGAAAGTTCCTGACCAGTCACCATATCATATGTAACGGTGCGTGTCCATTGTGCATCTTGAACCTTGTCGCTTGGCGCCTTAACATTTCCATCTGATACAATATAATGAACTGTCGCTGTGACATCTTTCTGCCACTGATTTTTGCTTGGATATTTTGGACTTAGTGGATCATCTGGGTTGATTGCATCACCATCATGAGGATTCCTAGAACCTACTATTACAGTTTTATGTTTCAAAGTAACCCTCCATGCTTGGGTAACAGACGTATCAGTATCGTAGTATGCTTGTTTTGGGAACTCATCCGTTAACAATTCATAACCACGACTTTCATAAAATGCAATCTTGTCGGCTGTAGTATATTCAATAATTTCACCTGACTTACCTGTAACATGATCACTCTCAAGACTTGTACCAGTCGTTTGGTCAATATAAGTGATAGTCGCTTCTTGAATAGCTTTACGATAAACAACTGGGGTATCTTCTTCTGGCTTACTTGGGGTTATATTGAGAACATCAGTTTCATACCCTGAGATAAGTGGAGATGATGTTTTGCCCGCCTTAGTTGGATTTTCGGGATCATTCTGATATTGAATTGTTGGTACACCTTGAATTTCTTTACCATCAGTATCAACTGCAATAATCTTTCCTAACGGCTTAAATGTAACTAATTCCTCAGCGTTAGGAGCTTCTGGTGTTACTTGAAGAGAGCCCGCGTGTCCTACATTTGCAATGTAACCTGGAACTACTGGAACTGGCACACTGCCATATCTATGGCTTGACACATCCCAAGTGCTAAGACCTGAAACCATATCCTTAGTTCCTGTGAAGACAAAATCATTTTGAACCTTAGTAGCTGGTGTATTTTCACCTGCACCAATAAAGGTAACCGTCTGACTAGTGCCCTGAGTCAAAGACTCTTTCTTAGAAACCAAGATAATCTTAGTGTCAGCTGTCGCATCTGGCGGAAGGACTTGAAGATTACTTGAGTTAAAACCTGAGATGTTTTGGCCAGACTTAATCTCGTAACCTGTAGGTAGCGTTGGTAGAGAGGTTGACTCTACCTTAGTTGGATCTAGAGCGTTGGTATACGGAACAGCGTCTGTACCAACGATTTGATTCCCCGCTTCATCCACAAGAATGATTCTTCCCACTGGTGTGTAGCTGACAAGCTCTGCGACATTAGGAGTCGCTACGGTAACTTCTAGTTGACCAGCTTGAGACTTATTGGCGATGTAGCCTGGAACCACTGGAACTGGCACACTGCCATATCTATGGCTTGACACATCCCAAGTGCTAAGACCTGAAACCATATCCTTAGTTCCTGTGAAGACAAAATCATTTTGAACCTTAGTAGCTGGTGTATTTTCACCTGCACCAATAAAGGTAACCGTCTGACTAGTGCCCTGAGTCAAAGACTCTTTCTTAGAAACCAAGATAATCTTAGTGTCAGCTGTCGCATCTGGCGGAAGGACTTGAAGATTACTTGAGTTAAAACCTGAGATGTTTTGGCCAGACTTAATCTCGTAACCTGTAGGTAGCGTTGGTAGAGAGGTTGACTCTACCTTAGTTGGATCTAGAGCGTTGGTATACGGAACAGCGTCTGTACCAACGATTTGATTCCCCGCTTCATCCACAAGAATGATTCTTCCCACTGGTGTGTAGCTGACAAGCTCTGCGACATTAGGAGTCGCTACGGTAACTTCTAGTTGACCAGCTTGAGACTTATTGGCGATGTAGCCTGGAACCACTGGAACTGGTACACTGCCGTATGTATGACTTGACATATCCCAAGTGCTGACACCTGAAACCATATCCTTTGTTCCAGTGAAGACAAAATCATTTTGAAGCTTAGCAGCTGGCGTTTTTTCACCTGCCCCGATAAAGGTAACCGTCTGACTGGTGACCTGACTCAAAGTCTCTTTCTTAGAAACCAAGATAATCTTAGTGTCAGCTGTCGCATCTGGTGGAAGGACTTGAAGACTACTTGAGTTAAGGCCCAAGATATTTTGTCCATACTTAATCTCATAACCTGCTGGTAGCGTTGGTAGAGTGGTTGACATTATCTTAGTCGGATCTAGAGCGTTGGTATACGGAACAGCGTTTGTGCCAACAATTTGATTCCCCGCTTCGTCCACAAGAATGATTCTTCCCACCGGTGTGTAGCTGACAAGCTCTTCCACATTAGGAGTCGCTAAGGTAACTTCTAGTTGACCAGCTTGAGACTTATCTGCGATGTAGCCTGGAACCACTGGAACTGGTACACTCCCGTATCTATGACTTGACACATCCCAAGTGCTGACACCTGAAACCATATCCTTTGTCCCAGTGAAGACAAAATCATTTTGAACCTTAGTCGCTGGCGTTTTTTCACCTGCACCAACAAAGGTAACCGTCTGACTTGTACCCTGATTCAAAGTCTCTTTCTTAGAAACCAAGATAATCTTAGTGTCAGCTGTCGCATCTGGTGGAAGGACTTGAAGACTACTTGAGTTAAAACCTGAAATGTTTTGCCCAGACTTAATCTCATAACCTGTTGGAAGCGTTGGTAGAGTGGTTGACTCTACCTTAGTCGGATCTGGAGCGTTGGTATACGGAACAGCGTTTGTACCAACGATTTGATTCCCTGCTTCGTCCACAAAAATGATTCTTCCCACCGGTGTGTAGCTGACAGTCTCTTCCGCGTTAGGAGTCGCTACGGTAACTTCTAGTTGACCAGCTTGAGACTTATCTGCGATGTAGCCTGGAACCACTGGAACTGGTACACTGCCGTATGTATGCGAGCTTGTTTTCCAAGTAATAGCGTTTGTTGTTAAATCTTTCTTACCTGTGAAAACATAATCATCTTTAATATTAGTAGCTGGCGTCTTTTCTCCTGCACCTTCAAAAACAACCGTTTGCTTGGTTGATTTCGTTACGTCAGAAGTAAGTGGTACATAAACAATTGGAGTATCTTTTGAGATACGATCTGGATCACTTTCATCATTGGGTTCAATTGTTTTGTCAACAATATTATAGCCCCATGCATGAGGTTGTAATTCTCTAATCTTATATCCTGCAGGAGCATCTGGAATAGCAGTTTCTACAGCCTCTCTTGGATTGTACGGATTGTTCTCATAAGTTACTGAATTTGAGTTAGGAATGACGTTAAAGTTCTCATCTACTTGAATAATTTTTCCCAACGGTTTGTATATAACCTTATCTGTCACCTCTGGTTCATCAAGAGTAACTGTCTTAAATCCAGCTTCCGCCTTATCCGCATAGTAGCCTGTCACCACTGGAACTGGTACACTGCCGTATGTATGCGAGCTTGTTTTCCAAGTAATAGCGTTTGTTGTTAAATCTTTCTT
>NZ_JACLQS010000014.1:14709-44760 GCF_016648815.1 Streptococcus sp. 9.1
ATCATCTTTAATATTAGTAGCTGGCGTCTTTTCTCCTGCACCTTCAAAAACAACCGTTTGCTTGGTTGATTTCGTTATATTTTCGTCTGGTGTAGCTAAAGTATTATTTTGATTGCTGGTTGGTATGGTGACCGTAGGTAAACTACTATTTATAGGAGTCCCGTTATTCGATTCAGACGTATTTAAAGATGACATATTTCTTCCTCGACGTCCACTACGTCGTATAGGTATTTCAGCTGGGATTGCTTCTGATGATAGTATCTCTGTAGAACTCTCGACTGTTTCTTCAGACGCTAAAATTCTCCCTCGACGGAGACTAGTTCTTGATATTTCAGATGTTATCGTTTCTGATTTTAATCCTTCAGATAAATCACTTGTAGCTTGACTTTGATTTACTTGAGCCACATATGATTCTTCAGAACTAGCAAAAGACGTAGAATTTCTACTAGTGTTTGTTTCAGATGACGTGTCTTGTTGCTTAGAAACTGTTTCATTCTGTACAGTTACTACTTCTTCTACTGGTAACTTTTCTATAGCAGTTGGAACTTCTGATATAGTAGTATCCGATATTGCGGATTCAGCTGCTTCTACAGATTTCACAACGTTATCATTACCTGTTATAACTTCATCAGCTTGTACAGCCTGTCCAGAAAAAAGAACAATTCCAAGCAAGACTGAGCAAACGCCAATAGAATATTTTCTCAATGAATAACGTTGACGTTGATTAAAAAAATCTTTCATAAAGTCTCCATAAAAAATTGTAATATTTGGTTTATTGCTTTAATTTTATTTTATTATGATGATGCACTTTAAATTCTAACATTCTGATAATTACACGTCAATATAAGTGTCAATAATTTTAATCTTTATTAAATGATTTGTTCTGCTTATTATAAGCCTATAGACCCGATTGAAATATTTTTAATAATCAGCTAAACAAACTAATAAACAATCTATTTTAAACTTAGCTATCATATAACAAGAATTTCACAAAAAAACTAAAACAACAATTGCTATATCAGACCACACTAAAAAACCCAAGTATTATAGACTTGGGTTCATAATCTTATGGGTCTCAGAGGTAAGTTCCTCTATTTTTTTCTGATATGGTTGTCATTCCAAGTCTGCAATTCTTGGTAGGACTTGACTTTCCCTTCTTCCTGAGTCGGTCTAAATGCCCTAACCGGTAACTCGTAGGCATCCTGGCCTTCAGGTGCCATCCAATGGAGTAAGGTATTGAACCAGGTTTCATTGTTAATCTTGCTTGGAATGGTGTAGATTCTAGCATGTTTGGTCTTAATCGCTTCATAAGCATCCTTATGCTCTTTGGCAAAGTTGGTACTATCCATATTGAGGCTTCTGTCTTTTTCAGAAATGTAATAAAGAGCAGGCAGACTCGCAATTGGTGTTTCTGTTGGATGATCTAAATCCCTACCATTAGTTGCACCTGTCCACATCTCAAGTCCAAAAGGCTCTAAAGTCTTACGCATATCAACATTGGCGTAATCCAATTCCGAGTCCAAAGTATTCGAGTTAGCTGGAATATTCATTTCCTCGATCTTTTGTGTCTTAAGATTGAGGTATTTTTTATTAGAAGCAAAATCCGCTGATGACGCACCAAAAGGCATTTGTAAGTAAGCTTGCTCATTAAGCATGAAAAGCCTTAGACTTGCCTGATTTAAATAATCTTCATCCCCAGCTTTTTTAGCCAATTTCAAGAGGTCAATTTGTTTAGGTTTTTGATTTGGTTTTTCCGTGTCATACATATAGATATTAAAGTAGTCATACTTATAAAGTGTCTCACCCTTGGCATTTTTCTTACCAGATTCACCCCCCTTGTACTCCTGAGTGACTAAGTATTGACCAGCTACCCCCACAATGTTAAACATGTTTCTATCATGAGCAGGATTTGGTGTCACAAGTAAAAATTCCTTATTATCTCCGAAGGTTTTCAGGGTAATTTTGAACAAGGGGTCTTCTGCATTGCTGCCGGAATAGACAGTTGTACTTGACTTGCTAGATGAGGCTGAGCCCTTGGTAGCCTTACTGCTACCACTCACAGCAAAAAAGATAGCCGTTCCTGCGATTACAAAAAGCAATGCCGCTAAGAGACCTATAAAAACAATTTTTGTTGTCTTATCCCCCTTAGGTGTTGGCTTCTTTACAAACTTATTTTCCATAATAATCTCCATTTTCAGTATTACTTCTAGTATAGCATAGGTGGGGACTATTGATAAGGTGCATCGGCGGTCTAAGAAGGCTGGATTTTTGATTTTCATTTGACAAAAGCTCTCTGACAGCGTACAATCGAGACAAGTAACATTCGGAGGTAAATGGAGACATGAACAACTAAGTCTATTCACAATAAACCTGCTTTATTTGATAGATTGTTTTCATGTCTTTTTTGCGCTCTTTTTCTGTAGAAAACTTGTTGATGGTATCCGCGCTTTTTTGCGTCCACACCATCACTATCTCCTAGAGAGCTTTTTAGCTAGATTCATGACGGTTCTATCTTATAAGGTAGGACTGTTTTTTGACCTTTGATATTATATGAAGTAAAAGCCTACTTCCCATGAAACAATATCTACAAGCACTCAGACCTAGGAGGTCCTATGATACAGATTCAACACCTAACCATAACACATACCAAGGATTTGCGTGAACTCGTTCATGATCTAAATCTAACGATAGCTACAGGCGAAAAAGTCGCCATCATTGGGGAGGAAGGCAATGGAAAATCTAGTCTCCTTGCCCTTCTGGTCAATCCAAAAGCACATCTTGACCATCTGTCTTACGAGGGAACTATTAATAAACCAGATAGCCCACAGGTCTATATTCCCCAACAGATTTCGGATAGCTTGCAATCTCTAACCCTTAACGACTACTTCTTTGCGGACACTTATGACCTAGACTATGCCACCCTCTATCGTCTGGCTGATGAGCTTCATTTTGATAGTGAGCGTTTTGCCAGTAGTCAACCCTTTTCCACTCTGTCAGGTGGTGAGAAACTGAAAATTCAACTCATCCGAGAATTAGCTCGTCCCCACGACGTCATTTTTCTTGATGAGCCCTCAAACGATATGGACTTGACTACTATGACTTGGTTAAAAGACTTTATCAAGCACTCTGATAAAACGATCGTCTATATCTCACATGACGAGGACCTACTAAGCCAGACAGCTGATACCATTATCCATCTGGAACTCCTTAAACGTCGTCGACAGGCAAGGACCAGTGTGGAGCACCTCAACTATGATAACTATAGCCAACAACGCTCTGATAGCTACCAACAACAGATGCAGCAAGCCAAAACCGAGAAAAAAGCCTATGACAAGGCCATGGCCAAGCATCGCCGTATCAAACAAAATGTCCAAACTACCTTACGTAATACGCATGACAGCACGCAAGGACGATTGGTTGCTAAAAAGATGAAGGCAGTCCTCTCACAAGAAAAACGCTACGACCGCCTTGCCCAAGACATGACACAAATGCCTGAAAAAGAAGATAGCATTGAACTATTCTTCTCTCATATTGACCCTCTACCTCAAGGAAAATATCTCTTAAATCTAGATGAAAAGCAGATAAACATCGCTCCTCACCTGACTATTGACCATCTCAAACTTTCTTTGAAAGGCCAGGAAAAAATTGGTATTGTGGGAGATAACGGCTGCGGTAAATCCACTCTCTTACACTATCTCTACCAAAAACTTAGTCAGAAGACAGACCTGACTATTGGCTACATGCCTCAACGTTATGACACTATCTTGCCACTGGATTTGTCTCCAATAGCGTTTTTGAGTAAGACTGGCGACAAGTCTGAACGAGAAGTTATAAGCTCCCATCTCGCCAACCTCAACTTTAGTCATGATGAAATGAACCATGAGATTGCTGATTTATCTGGAGGACAAAAAGGAAAACTACTCCTACTGCACCTGGTCTTAGAAAGCCCTCAGCTCCTTATCTTAGATGAACCAACCAGAAATTTTTCACCCACCTCGCAACCCCAAGTCCGACAGCTCTTTGATAACTATCCAGGGGCAATTCTGACGGTATCGCATGATGTCAACTACCTCAGACAAGTCTGCCAAAAGATCTATCGCCTAGACTCACGAGGTTTAGAAGAAGTTGAGATTTAAGATATCGAATCTATCATTTCGCGAGAAAAGTCTCAAAAGAAACCTTTTCTTCAGATGCAAAAAAACTCAGGCAAAACCTGAGTTTTTTAGTCTTAATCAATTTCAAGACCACCAGTATAGAGTCGGTAGTAGGTACCACCTTGTTCCATAAGGCTGTCATGGTCACCACGTTCAATGATACGTCCGTGGTCCATAACCATGATAACGTCAGAGTTAACGATGGTTGAAAGACGGTGGGCAATAACGAAGACCGTACGTCCTTCCATAAGTCGGTCCATCCCCTCTTGGACCATTTTTTCGGTACGAGAGTCAATAGAGGATGTCGCTTCATCAAGGATAAGAACCGGTGCATTAGCAAGGGCAGCACGCGCAATGGCAATCAGTTGACGTTGTCCATTAGACAAGCCTGCACCATCGTCTGTAAGAACAGTGTCGTAACCATTGTCCAGATGTTGAACAAAGGAATCCACGTTAGCAATACGAGCGGCCTCAAGGATTTCTTCACGGGTCGCATCCGCACGGCCGTAGGCAATATTTTCAGCGATAGTCCCTGTAAAGAGATGGGTATCCTGAAGCACGATACCAAGTGATCGGCGAAGAGAATCTTTTTCAATCAATTTGACATCAATTCCATCATAGGTAATCACGCCAGATTGGATGTCGTAGAAACGGTTAATCAAGTTGGTAATAGTCGTCTTACCAGCACCTGTCGCACCGACAAAGGCTACCTTTTGCCCCTTGTCTGCATAGAGGTTAACGCCATGAAGAATTTGTTTCTTACCATCGTAAGAGAAATCAACGTCTTGGAAGACCACATTTCCGACCAACTCGGCCAACTCGTAGTCACCATTTGGACGTGGGTGCTTCCAAGCCCAGTGGTTGGTTTTCTTGTCTGTCACAACCATCTGACCGTCTACCAATTCGTAGTTGACCAAAGTGACCTTACCTTGGTCAACTTCTTCTGCTTCATCCAAAAGGTCAAAGATACGGTCAGCACCAGCAAGGGCCATAAGGACAAAGTTAAGTTGTTGAGAAACCTGAGTAATTGGGCCGTTGAAGGAACGGTTCAATTGTAGGAAGGCCATGAGACCACCGATAGTCAAACCACCGACACCATTTAGAGCGAAGAGTCCACCAACCAGGGCAGTCAAAACAAAGGAAACATTTCCTAAGTTCCCAAGAATTGGCATGAGAACATTGGCATAGCGATTGGCCAAGTAAGAAGATTCAAAGAGTTGTTCATTAATCTTGTCGAAGTCAGCCATGCTTTCTTCTTCGTGGACGAAGGCCTTGACGACCTTTTGCCCTGACATCATTTCTTCGATAAAACCATTCTCAATCCCTAGGTTCTTTTGTTGTTCACCGAAGTAACGACCTGATTTGGCTGATACATTTTTGATGACCATAAACATGATGCCTACCATGACTAGGACCACGATAAAGAGAAGGGGACTAACCGTAAGCATGGTTACAGTCACCCCGATAAGGGTAATGGCCGTTTGTAACAACTGCGGAATAGACTGCTCAACAGCTTGACGGAGGGCATCAATATCGTTGGTGTAAATAGACATGATGTCCCCGTGTTGGTGAGTGTCAAAGTAGCGAATCGGAAGCTTTTGCATACGAGCAAAAAGCTGATTACGAAGGGAACGCAGGGAATCTTGTGAAATCGTCGCCATAAGGAGGGAAGCCACATAGTTGGCAACCACACCGATAAGACAAAAGACCCCAACTGACGTCAAGAAACGTAACAACGGCCCAAAGTCATGGCTACCAGATTTGAGCATGGGTTGAACGTAAACGTCCACCAAGGACTGAATCGAAGCCGTCAAATTGACCGTTGCCAGAGAAGCAACAACAATGAGGACAAAGGCAATACTAAGTGAAAGTTTGTAGTCTTGCCACAAAAAGCGTAGAAGACGTGCTAGAGAGCCCCAATTAGCTTTTTTCTTATTCTGCATCTGCTACTCCTTTCCCTTGTGTTTGCATCTTGTATACTTCACGATAAATGGCATTATTAGCTATCAAGTCGTCATGAGTACCAATAGCATCGATACGGCCATCATTCATAACGAGGATACGGTCTGCATCTTGGATAGATGAAATACGTTGGCCGATGATAATCTTAGTTGTTTCCTTGAGACTCGACGCGAAACCTTGACGAATCAAACGATCTGTCTTAGTATCAACTGCTGATGTCGAATCATCCAGAATCAAAATTTTCGGATTCATGAGAAGGGCACGTGCGATACAAAGACGTTGACGTTGTCCCCCTGAGACATTGGCTCCACCACGTTCAATCTTGGTATCATAGCCATCCTTAAACTCTTGGATAAATTCATCAGCTTGGGCAATCTTACAAGCTTCAATGATTTCCTCATCTGTTGCCTGTTTATTTCCCCAACGCATATTTTCTTTAATGGTTCCTGAGAAAAGGACATTGGTTTGAAGGACCATGGCAACTTGCTTACGTAAGCTATCCAAATCATAGTCCTTAACATCATGCCCGGCAACCCTAACCTGACCTTCTTCCACATCATAAAGGCGAGGAATCAGCTGAACCAAGCTTGATTTACCTGAACCCGTTCCACCAAGAATACCAATAACTTCACCAGACTTAATATCCAAAGTGATATCTTTGAGGACATGGGTCTTGTCACCATTTTCATCCGCGTATGAGAAATCCACATGATCAAAGCTGATAGAACCATCTGCAACTTCTGTTAAACCATTTTCAGGTGAAACAATGGTGGCTTCAGTGCTAAGAACTTCATCAATACGTTCAACAGATGCTGTAGAGATAGACAACATGACAAAGATCATCATGAACATCATGAGTGACATGAGGATGGTCATGGTGTAACTGAACATCGAAGTCAATTCCCCTGTAGTTAAGCTACCACCAACGATGAGATGGGCACCAAACCAGGAAATCATAAGGAAGGACGCATACATAGACAACATCATAGCTGGGTTAGACATGATAACTACACGAATGGCACGCATGAACATCTTGTAAATACGACGTGAGGCCTTCTTAAATTTGTCAGTCTCTTCCTGCTCTTTAACATAGGATTTCACCACACGCATGTTGGTGATATTTTCCTTGATACTGTTATTAAGGTTGTCATAAGCCTCAAATACTTGAGTAAAAAGAGGATATACGATTTTGGTAATAATGGCCAAAACCACACCAAGGAAGATCGTTACACCAACAAAAATCCAAGCCATTTCAGCATTAATCAAGAAACTTGCTGCAATAGCAAAAATCAGGTTAAGTGGTGCACGCACACAGACACGGATAATCATCTGATAAGAGTTCTGCACGTTGGTAACATCAGTCATCATACGTGTCACCAAACCACCAGCTGAGAACTTATCGATATTTTCAAAAGAGAAAGTTTGAACCTTTTTGAAAATGGCCTGACGTAGATTCTTGGCAAATCCAGCAGAGGCAAAAGCTGCATAGCGAGCCGACTGCATGCCGCAGAATAGTGATAGAAAGGCGCAGACCAGCATGAGGCCACCGTAGAGCCAAATGTTAGACATGTTGGATTGCTGGACACCTTTGTCCAAAAGATTAGCCATGACAAAGGGAATGGAAATCTCAAACATGACTTCTAGTGTCATAAAGACGGACGCTAGGATTGAGGGTTTCTTGTATTCCTTTATCTGGGGGATAAGGGTTTGAAACATAATTACCTCCGTTTTTTATTCTTTTTCTTTTTTTGATATTTTTCTTAAGTGGCTTCGGACGCTAGTAGCTTCCTTCGGAATCTCATAGCTAAGTTTTGAGCCAAAGTCTCAAAACTTCCGAGTTATAGAAGTCTCTGGACTTCTATAACTATTGCCACGGTGAAAAATATCGCCTACCCTGAGCAGAGCGTGTTTCAGGCATTGATAGATATAATCTAGTCCTGTAATCCATCACGACGAAAGCATCACTTTTGGGCAGAGCGAGCTGTCGAATCGTGAGCAACTTCGAACAAGTGCAAATAGGTCCAGGATAACCCCTACCTCGGCGAAAAATATCGCCTACCCTGAGCAGAGCGTGTTTCAGGCATTGATAGATATAAGCTAGTCCTGTAATCCATCACGGCGAAAGCATCGCTTTTAGGCAGAGCATACTGTCTGAAAGCTACTCTTAACGCTCATCCTTTATCTATAAAAGAACGGTTATACCCTTTTGAGAGCATACAAAAGCCCCTGAGGGCAGACCCTAGGGATTCTTTCATTCTTATATATACGTCATTAGTATAGGCTAATTTGATTTAAATTGCAAGAGAAATAACATTTTACATAAAAATCGGTGGGTATTTTACAATTTTTGCATATAATAGAGCTAAAAAGCAACTGGTTTTAAGAATTCTTATCTAAAACATTCGGAAATTCCCCTTAACCGTAGCGGAAAGTTGTTTTCTTCTCCTATTTATAATAGACTATCACTAACATTAGATGAAAAGGTGACTCTATGACTATAAATCAACTGCTTCAAAAGCTGGAGCCTACTAGCCCTATCCTTCAAGCTAACTTTGGAATTGAACGCGAAAGTCTTCGTGTCGATAGACAGGGAAAATTAGCACATACGCCTCACCCTTCCTGCCTAGGAGCTCGAAGTTTCCACCCTTATATTCAAACAGATTTTTGTGAGTTTCAGATGGAACTCATCACACCAGTTGCTAAATCTACCACTGAGGCTCGTCGATTTCTTGGAGCCATTACCGATGTAGCTGGACGTTCCATCAGTAAAGATGAACTTCTCTGGCCCTTGTCCATGCCTCCTCGTATCAACGCCCAAGAAATCCAAGTTGCCCAACTGGAAAATGAATTTGAACGCCATTATCGTAACTACTTGGCTGAAAAATACGGAACCAAACTTCAAGCTATCTCAGGTATCCACTATAATATGGAACTTGGGAAAGATTTGGTTGAGGCCCTATTCAAAGAAAGCAACCAGACTGATATGATTGCTTTCAAGAACGCCCTCTATCTCAAGCTGGCTCAGAACTATTTGCGCTACCGTTGGGTGATTACCTATCTCTTTGGTGCTGCACCTATTGCTGAGCAAGGTTTCTTCGACCAAGAAGTGCCAGAACCCGTTCGTTCCTTCCGTAACAGTGACCATGGTTATGTCAATAAGGAAGAAATCCAAGTATCTTTTGCAAGCCTAGAAGATTATGTCTCTGCCATCGAAAACTATATCGAACAAGGAGATTTGATTGCGGAGAAGGAATTTTACTCAGCTGTTCGTTTCCGTGGACAAAAAGTTAATCGCTCCTTCCTTGACAAGGGAATCACCTATCTGGAATTCCGTAACTTCGACCTCAACCCCTTTGAGCGTATCGGTATTAGCCAAACTACCATGGATACCGTACACCTGCTTCTCCTAGCCTTCCTCTGGATGGATGCCCCTGAAAATGTCGATCAGGCTCTGGCTCAAGGTCACGCGTTGAATGAAAAAATCGCCCTCTCTCATCCTTTAGAGCCTCTACCTTCTGAAGCTGAAACTCAGAACATTACGACGGCTCTGGACCAACTGGTGCAACATTTTGGACTAGGTGACTATCATCAAGGTTTGGTCAAACAAGTTAAAGATGCCTTTGCTGATCCTAGTCATACACTAGCAGCCCAACTCTTATCTTATATCAAAGACAAGGCTCTTGCTGACTTTGCCTTTGACAAGGCTCTTGCCTATCATGATTATGACTGGACTGCCCACTATGCTCTTAAGGGTTATGAGGAGATGGAACTTTCTACTCAGATGCTACTCTTTGATGCCATTCAAAAAGGAATCCATTTTGAAATCCTAGATGAGCAGGATCAATTCCTTAAACTCTGGCATAAAGATCATGTTGAGTACGTCAAAAATGGTAACATGACCTCAAAAGACAACTATGTAGTACCTCTTGCCATGGCTAATAAAACCGTGACCAAAAAAATCCTGGCTGACGCTGGTTTCCCTGTTCCTGCTGGCGACGAATTTACCAGTCTGGAGCAAGGTCTAGCCTACTATCCTCTTATCAAGGACAAGCAAATTGTAGTTAAACCAAAATCAACCAACTTTGGTCTGGGCATTTCCATTTTCCAAGAGCCTGCCAGCCTTGATAACTATAAGAAAGCCCTCGAGATTGCCTTTGCAGAAGATACAGCTGTTCTTGTTGAAGAATTTATCCCAGGAACCGAATACCGTTTCTTTATCTTGGATGGACGTTGTGAGGCTGTACTCCTTCGTGTCGCTGCCAATGTTGTCGGTGATGGCAAACACACCATTCGTGAATTGGTCGCTCAGAAAAATGCCAATCCATTGCGAGGACGTGACCACCGCTCACCACTTGAAATCATTGCGCTAGGAGACATCGAACAACTGATGTTAACACAACAGGGTTACACCCCAGATGATATTCTCCCAGAAGGGAAAAAGGTCAATCTACGTCGTAACTCAAACATTTCTACGGGTGGTGACTCTATTGATGTCACTGAGACCATGGATTCCTCTTACCAAGAACTAGCTGCAGCTATGGCAACTAGTATGGGCGCTTGGGCTTGTGGGGTTGACCTCATTATTCCAGATAAAACCCAACCTGCTAGCAAAGAAAACCCTCATTGCACCTGCATCGAGCTCAACTTTAACCCTTCTATGTATATGCACACCTACTGTGCTGAAGGACCTGGACAGGCTACCACTTCAAAAATCTTAGACAAGCTTTTTCCAGAAGTTGCCACAAATCAAAACTAAAACTTAAATCTTAGGAGCAAACAAATCACCTTTATCTCGAGATAAAGGTGATTTTGCTTTATTAACCAAACTCTCCTGCTTCTTCCTCAGGATGAGTTTCCATGTACTGGATGTGTTGTATATAGGCATCTTGAGCCTGATTGAAGGCTTCCTGATTACTGTAAGGATAATCTATGTAAAAGAGGTCCCGCCAGCCATTCAAGGTTTGGCTATTGTAGAAACCTTGAATCTTTGTGGGAAGAAACTCTTTGTTGTAGCTAATCCGCAACTTGAGTAGAGTCTTATCCTGAAACTGAGTGATGATACTGTTGGAGGTTTCTTGGCCTTCCAGACTAGTCCAAACCTTATTCAGAACAATGTCCTGACTATAGTGATTAGCTTTTATGCGATTTTTGTCCACTGGGAGCTTCTGGGTGGCCTCTAAAAGGTAGGACACCTCTCCTTGAAAATAAGCCTCAATGGTTAAATCCCCAAGACTTGAGCCATATAATAGGCCATCCTTAATAGCAATGTTTGATCCAAAAAGTCTTTGGCCAGCTACATCAAAGGACATCCCCTCATCCTGCCCGTAGAGCTTGATGGCATAAGCATCCCTTACTCGATAGAAATTCTTAGCGACAAGAACACTATCAAGGGTTTCAGTCTTTTTTATCTCCACCTTGGGGCTTGTAGGTTTCTTGGTAAAAGCTGTCAAACCCATTAAGCACAAGATGAGAGCGAATATAATCAAGGTAAGCATTGTAGACCTGGAGCCGGTCTTCAGCTTTAACTTGTCTCCATGTTTCAAGGTCTTTCAAGCCTCCTTTTTTAACAATATCAGCATAGCGCCCACCGTTTAAGACATTCTTGGGATTTTTCCACTTCCTAACCATCTTGCGTCTAATCGCATTGTCAGCAGGATGACGAACGTCAAGATAGGTATGGCTATTATTGAGATAGGCTGGTAGGTCAGCATTCAAGCCCTTAGACAGCCCGTAGTTAGCAGAATCCGTATCGGCAATGTCAGCACCGTCTTCAATCTTATAATGCTTAGGATTAGAGTCGATGCTACCGTCTTTCCTTTTCTTGTAGACATTCCACTCAGAGACAAATCTCCCCGTATCCATATTGACAATAAACTCAATAAAGCGGGAATTGCTAACTCCGTAAGGGCCCATGACACTGGTCTGGGGTAGCTGAATTTTCATGTTCTGCGGATAGGTAAAGTCTCCCAAGCTTCGATTATGGTAGGAAGCACCTGTTGTGTAATCCAGATGAATCTTCTTGTCCTTGCTGTAGGCCAGAAGCTTATCTAAATCCGTCTTGCCCTTGTAGTTGGTCCTAATATAGTCCATGGACTGCTTATCAATCCATGACCTAAAAAGGTGGAGCTTGATACCTAAGTCATCCACCCCAAGCCCTAGATCCGTCTGATAGGTCTCCATAATAGCCTCACGGAAGTAACTGTAAAAAGGACTGGTTGGCTCTAGCTTCTTGGAAAATTTATAACCTGACTTCCCTAACTGGAGGAACTGGTACTTGTCCACATAAACCTGCATGTGCTCCATAACCAAATTGAGCTTGTCATGATTAGGGAGTTGAGAAGCTTGGAAAAAGGCCGTATAGGTATCTGAGCCCACTTCCTTGCTTTCTTGGTCAATGTCCTGTAAAACCTTGTCTAACTGGGTCAAGGAAGTCTTTTTCATCTTACTTCTCACCTGAGCCACATAGGCTGGCTTAATGCCCTGATCCCAGTGGTCACGAGCTATAATAGCATCTGCTTTTTGTGAAATCAAGGTTAAGCGTTTCTGATAAGACTCGTCCTCCAAGGCCAGCTTTAAAGCCTTTGATGGCGTCGCTTGAACCACAGATAAATCACCGTAGATATCTGCCTTTAGGACAAGATTTACCTGCATATCATAGGAATGATTGATATGGAGAACGAGATGGATTTTCCCATCTTCCTTCCTAACAGACAGAGAATCGAGTTGATAAGATTGGATAACCCCAGCCTGACTAAGTGCCAGTCTATCTATATTTTCCAAAGAATCCTGATAGATATAGGAAATCTCAGGTTTTTTGACCTTCTTTACCAGAGAGTGATTTCTCTGTCGATTGAAAACCACAAGACCAAGTATAAGGATTACAGCCAGGGCACTTGCCAGATACTGTAAAATTACTTTCTTCATAGTACTTCCATTATAGCATAGGTGGACAAAATATTCTGAAAACGATTGGCAAACGTTGAAAACAAATGAAAAACAGGCCGACTAAGACCTGTTCAACTCAATTTTTTATAAATCGCTCAAGCGACGATGTTTAATACTAAAATCAAAATAAGCATTTTCTTGAAGTTTGTGGAATATGTCTCTGTAGGCTTTTTCGTCAAAGTGATCGCCACGATAGAGAATCTCAAAGCTCAAACCTTCGTATTCCAAGAAGGCATTAGAAGTCTTAAAACCATTACGCTTGTAGAAATCCCAACGCGCCACACGTTGCTCAGGATTGTCATTGGGTTCATCCAAGCGCTCTACTTCCAAGACCATAGAACGCGATGGTCCATAAAAGTCCACCAGTTTATCAATAATCTCACTTCCGTAGCCATGACTCCGCATTTGAGGTACGATGGCAAAGAAACTGACATAAAAAACTTTGGCATTGTAGAGAACTGAGGCAAATCCAACAAAATCATCCTCGTCATAAAAGGCAAAGAAATGATAATCATCACGACCATCCAATTTTAAGAAGTCACTTAATGGAATACGTTCTTCTTCTGGAAAGGCCTCGTTGTTTAAACGCTCGACCCTATCTAATTCTGGAAACTCCTTGGTAATTAATTGGCTGCGTAAAGCCATAAATTCCCCCCCCCTTTTTGATGCTTATACCTATAGGTCATTATAACATCTTGATAAGCAAGTGCAAGTTTCAAGGGCTAAGATAGATCTGCGGGTAGACTCCTACTGGAATTTATAAATGCTGCTTGGCTGTCTACGACTTCTCTCTTCTTAAAAAATAAAAGACAACGACCATTTCTAGTCGTTATCTTTTTGTGATTCATAAGCTATCGCCTATTTTTTCAATTCCCAAATTTCTTTAGCATACTCTGTGATGGTATCATCTGAAGTGAATTTGTGAGATTTAGCAATATTAGCTAAGCTCATACGTGCCCACTTGTCATGATCACGATAAAGCGCATCGATTTTCTCTTGAGCTTCTACATAAGCAGCGAAGTCTTCCAAGAGGAAGTACTCATCGTTGTGGGTGATGAGGGCTTCGTAAATTTCAGTACCTTCAGCTTGAGCATTTGGAATCGTACCGTTAACAAAGGTATCAACGACACGGCGAATGACTGGGTTATTTTCATAAACTGCACGAGAGTAGTAATCGTGACGTGCATAGTGTTCATAAACTTCGTCCTTGTCCATACCGAAGATGACAACATTCTCATCACCAACTTCATCCTTGATTTCAATGTTGGCACCGTCAAGTGTCGCCAAAGTGATAGCACCAGTCATCATGAATTTCATGTTTGATGTACCAGATGCTTCTTTAGAAGCCAATGAGATTTGCTCAGATACATCTGCTGCTGGAATGATAAGTTCCGCAAGACTGACACGGTAGTTTTCAAGGAAGACCACTTTAAGTTTCCCTTGGAGACTTTCGTCGTTGTTAACAAGGTTGGCAACTTCGTTGATAAGTTTGATTACTGATTTAGCGAAGTGATAACCAGGGGCAGCTTTGGCACCAAAGATGAATACACGAGGTACCATGTCTTTATCTGGATTATCTTTAAGATCCCAATAAAGTTTGATGATGTGAAGAAGATTAAGCAATTGACGTTTGTACGCGTGAAGACGTTTCACTTGAACATCAAAGATAGCATCTGTAGACACTTCTACGCCTGTTGTTTTCTTGATATAGTCTGCCAAACGTTGTTTAGCAGTCTTCTTAACTTGATAGAACTGGTTCAAGACTTCCTTGTCATCCAAGTAAGTTGTAAGATTTTCAAGCTCATGGATGTCGTTACGCCAACCGTCACCAATCACGTCATCAATTGCTGCTGAAAGTTCCGGAGCTGCAATTTGTGTCCAACGACGTTGAACGATACCATTTGTCTTGTTATTGAATTTTTCAGGATAAATAGTATAGAAATCGTGAAGGGTATCTTCTTTAAGGAGTTCTGTATGGAGTTTGGCAACCCCGTTGACTGAGTGACCACCAATGATAGCCAAGTTAGCCATGTGGACTTGGTTATCCTTAACGATACGTGTGCGTTCGATAACATCCGCAGCAATACCACGTCCAGCCATTTCAGCAATGTAACGGTTGTCGACTTCCAAGATGATTTGGTAAACACGTGGAAGAACACGTTTGAAGAGCTGTTGATCCCATTTTTCAAGGGCTTCTTGAAGAATAGTGTGGTTAGTGTAGCTCATAGTCTTAACAGTCGCATTCCAAGCATCTTCCCATGAAAGACCGTATTCATCAAGGAGAAGACGCATGAATTCAGCTGGTGCAACCGCAGGGTGAGTATCATTGATGTGAACAGATACCTTTTCGTGGATATCTTTCAATGGCAAGCCCATCTTGAGGTAAGATTTGATAATGGTTTGGAGACCTGCACTTGTCATGAAGTATTCCTGAACCAAACGCAATTCTTTACCTTCAATCGTTGTATCATCTGGATAAAGAATGGCTGTAATATCTTTCACACGACGGCGAGCTTCAAGAGTAGGGTAATCCAATTCGTATTCTTCAGGAATTTCTACATCCCAAAGACGAAGGTTGTTAATCACACCATTTTGATAACCGATTTGTGGCACATCGTAAGGTACAGCACGAAGAACTTGAGCATTCTTATAAGTTGGAACAAAACGACCATCTTCGTCACTTTCAAGGACAACATCACCAAAGAGTTTTACATAGACAATATCATGGTCTTTACGCGTTTCCCAAACATTTCCTGTTGAACCAAACCAACCATCTGGTAGTTCTACTTGGTAACCATCAACAATACGTTGTTTGAAAAGTCCGTAACGGTAACGAAGACCATTACCAAAACCTGGATAACCAGTAGTTGCAAGCGAATCCATGAAGGCAGCAGCCAAACGACCAAGACCACCGTTACCAAGTGCCATATCATGCTCAGCTTCTACCACTTCGCGGAAGTCGATGTCAAGTTCTGCGAAACCTTCTTTAACAAGGTCAAGAATACCAAGGTTGAGGAGGTTAGTTTCCAACATACGACCTGGGAGGAATTCGATTGAGAAGTAGAAAGCAATCTTTTCTTTATTGTCTGAAAGCGCATGGTTACGTCCAATCCATGTGTCAGTGTAATACTTACGAATCAAACCAGCCAAGGCTGTGAAAATTTCAGTTGGTGTAGCCTTAGCCACTTTAATCAACTGTTCTTGGTGGAGCGTGTCTTTAAAGTCACGGATGAATTGTTCTTTTGTTAAATTTTCGACTTGCATAGAAATCCTTTCTTATACTTCTATACCTTTGATACACATCTTATAGAGTGAATATTAGGATAAGGGGGAATTGGAAATTTCTTTAAAACGTCCAAACCTTGCCAATCAAGATTCGAAACAGATATTTCAAAATCTTTATTTACAAAACTGTCAAAATAGTCAGGTTTATTAAACACGATTAGAGTTAGTCTTCTATTCAGATTTTTAGATATCTTCTCTTTCATTGCTTTATCAACAAGATTGAGAGATGCTATCCTGACTTTTGTCAAGATTATATAGAAGCGTTTTCAAACGCTTTACACGAAGATAACTTTTCCCTTGCGAGAAAAGTTATCTTTGCAATTATACTAATTGTTTGTACAAATCAACATATGCCAAACTTGCTGTATCCCATGAGAAGTCACGAGTCATCGCATTGTGCTGGAGTTGTTTCCAAGCATCAGCATTATTTTCGTAAACATCGAGAGCTTTTTCAAGTGTTTGAACCATCCAATAACCTGCGAAGTTACCGAATGAGAAGCCTGTACCTGAGCCTGTTACAGGGTTGTAAGGTTCAACGGTGTCACGAAGACCACCAACCTCACTAACCACTGGCAAAGTACCATAACGCATAGACATCATTTGTGAGAGCCCACATGGTTCAAAGGCTGAAGGCATAAGGAAAATGTCACAACCAGCATAAATTTGTTGAGCCAACTCTAGGTTGAAAGTAATGTTGGCAGACATTTTTTCTGGATAAGCATGAGCGAACCAAGAGAAAGAATTCTCATAGTCACTATAACCAGTACCCAAAAGAACAATCTGAACATCATGTTGCAAGATGTTGTGAAGCTCGTTAACCACCAAATCGAAACCTTTTTGGTCTGTCAAACGTGACACAATACCAATCAATGGAACGTCTTCTCGAACTGGAAGACCAACACGCTCTTGAAGCGCTGCCTTGTCTTTGGCTTTACCTGACAAATCATCCACTGAGAAATGATAAGGAATGTGAGTATCTGTTTCTGGATCAAGGAGGTCCGTATCGATACCATTAACAATACCAGATAACTTACCAGATTCCATGCGCATGATTTGATCAAGGCCTTTACCAAATTCAGGTGTTTGGATTTCACCAGCATATGATGGTGAAACTGTTGTGACACGGTCTGCGTAAAGAACAGCTGCTTTCATCCAGTTGAGGCAATCATTCCAACGAAGGGTACCATCAGCATAACGCTCGTAACCAACACCGAAAATTTCCCAAAGCATTCCACTGTCAAATTGACCTTGGAATTCAATATTATGGATAGTGAAGACTGTCTTAATACCTTGGTAAGCTTGAATCCAATGGTATTTTTCCTTAAGAAGGAAAGGAATCATGGCTGTGTGGTAGTCATGAACATGGAGAACATCTGGAATAAAGTCCACTTTTTCCATCAACTCAAGGGCAGCCATTTGGAAGAAACCAAAACGCTCACCATCATCCCACTCACCGTATACCGTACCACGGTTGAAATACTGCTCATTATCAATGAAGAAGAAAGTCACACCATCACGGACAATTTTCTTGATGCCGACATATTGACGACGCCAACCAACATTTGTATAGAAGAAGCCAAGGTCTTCAACCTGATCGCCAAACTTAGCCGAAACCACATCATAATAAGGGAGAATTACGGCAACTTCGTGACCATTTTTGACTAGAGATTTAGGAAGAGCACCGATAACGTCACCCAAACCGCCAGTCTTAGCGAAAGGTGCACCTTCAGCAGCTACAAATAAAATTTTCATCGTACAATATCCTCTGTTACAACGCTACCTTTTTTGATGACAACTGGGTTGTTTTCTGTACCGCGAATAGTAACACCATCAGCGATTTCAACCCCTTTATCCACAATCGCATATTCAACTGTAGCGCCTTTACCAACTGTAACACGTGGGAAGAGAACTGAGTAGCTCACGTTTGAGCCTTCGGCCAAATCTACATTACGTGAAACCACTGAGTGTTCCACTTTACCACGTACAATAGAACCTGATGCAAACTGAGACACTTTAACTTCAGAAGAAGCTGCATAGTATGTTGGCTCTTCATTTTTAACTTTTGTATAAACTTTTTGGTTTGGTGCAAAAAGTTTATAGAATTTTTGTGATTCCAGCATATCCAAGTTAGCATCAAAGTACGCTTTTACTGAGTGGATATTTGAAAGGTAACCAGTGTACTCGTAAGCAAAAGCATTTTCAGCAACTGCCAAATCACGAAGTACATAACGAAGCTTACGAGGTTCTTCTTTAGCTGCTTCTTCTTCCAATTTTTCAATCAAGAATGGTGTATCCACAACAAAGATGTCTGTAGACATATTGTAAACTTCTTTATCGCCACCCTGGAAGAGCTCATGGCCAAGCACTTTGTCAGAGTCATCAATTTCTAAAACGCTGTTTACATCTGAAATGAGTTCTTTAGGAAGTTTTTTGTAGACCACAGTAACTTTTGGTTTTGTTGTATTGTGAAGGTGGAAAACTTGGTTAAGATCAATGTTGACCAAAACATCACTGTTAAGAGCTACAGTCTGATCTGAGCCTGAACGTTTAAGGTAAGTCAAAATTTGACGATAGTATTCCTCATCAACAGTTGAGCTTTCAACAGGAGTATTGTAAATACCAAGGTAGTAGTGACTGAGAAGAGTAGACAAGCCCCACTCACGACCTGAACGAATATGGTCGAAGACAGAACTGATGTTTTCGTTTTGGAAGATTCCGAAGACGCTACGGATACCAGCATTAGCCAAGTTAGACAACGGGAAGTCGATGAGGCGATATTTTCCGCCAAATGGTAGGCTGGCAATAGGACGGTGCTCAGTCAAACCACCCATGTCATGGAATCCTACGGTATTTCCTAGAATTGCAGAATATTTATCAATCTTCATCTTTTGGTACCCCCACTACTTCATTGTATCCTACGACTTGCACTTCTTCTGTACCGTCAATTTCCACGCCATCAGAAATATGTGCCCCTTCACCGATAATAGCACGTTTAATTTTTGCGCCTTTACCGATAACTGCACCACTCATAATAACTGAATCTTCAACGACCGCACCTTCACGGATTTGGGCACTTGTTGAGAGCACTGAATGTTTAACAGTTCCATCAACCGAACAGCCATCAACAACGAGTGAGTCTTCAATTTCAGCATGTTCACCAAAGAAGTTCGGTGGAGCAATCATGTTACGTGAATAAATCTTCCATTGACGGTTACGGCTATCCAAAGCATTTTCAGGAGAAATATACTCCATATTTGCTTCCCAAAGGGATTCGATAGTACCTACGTCCTTCCAGTAGCCTTCAAATTCATAAGCATAGACGCTTTCACCTGTTTCAAGATAGGCAGGAATAACGTTCTTACCAAAGTCTGACATATCAACTGCGCTCTTTTCAGCTGAAACCAACATATTGCGAAGACGTTTCCAGTCAAAGATATAAATACCCATTGACGCCTTAGTAGATTTAGGATTTTCAGGTTTTTCTTCGAACTCAACAATACGGTTATTAGCATCAGTGTTCATGATACCGAAACGGCTAGCTTCTTTAAGTGGCACATCAAGAACGGCGACAGTAAGGCTTGCGTTGTTGTCCTTGTGAGATTGGAGCATATCGTCATAGTCCATCTTGTAAATATGGTCACCAGACAAGATTAAAACGTATTCAGGATTGATGCTGTCGATATAGTCAATGTTTTGGTAAATAGCGTGGCTGGTACCTTCAAACCAACGATTACCTTCACTAGCTGAGTAAGGTTGAAGAATTGATACACCAGAGTTAACACCATCCAAGCCCCAACTTGAACCATTACCGATATGATTGTTCAAAGCAAGTGGCTGATACTGTGTAATGACACCGACATTGTTAATTCCTGAATTGGCACAATTTGACAAACCAAAGTCAATAATACGATAGCGTCCACCAAATTGAACAGCTGGTTTGGCAATACTTTGGGTCAATTTTCCAAGACGAGTTCCTTGCCCACCAGCAAGGATCAAAGCCAACATTTCATTTTTCATGAATAGTCCCCCTCATGATTTTTAGTTCCATCCTCAAAAGGATGTGAAACAATCAGTCGAAACTGATTATGACAATTAAAGTAAGTTCCTCAGTGTGGCAATAGTTTGGGCATCAAACAGCTACTTTCAACCGTAACTTCCTTGCTATCACCTCTGAAAAACAAATCGTGTACACGTTTAAGTCTACCCTTTATTTCAAGCGACGTTTAACACGCCAGATACTTGCTCCAAGAGCTGGCAATGTGAAGCTAAGGGTATTTTCATAATCCTTCCATTTCGCCTTTTGGGTACGAGTTTCAGGATTTCCTTTTTTCCAGACACCACCGAATTCTTCCATCTCAGTGTTAAGCACTTCTTGATAAATACCAGCGACTGGCAATCCAATAGTGAAGTCTTGACGTTCCACTGGAGCTAGGTTGAAGACACAGACAAGAAAGTCACCCTTATCGCCTTTGTCATCCTTACGAATGAAGGAAAGCACACTTTCAGCACGGTTATCCGCGTCAATGATTTCAATACCATCGTAAGAATCATCAATCTGCCAGAGAGATTTATGGTCCTTGTAGAAACCATTCATATGGCTAGTGAAAGCCTGCATCTTCTGGTTCATCTCATCTTCAAGATTATTCCATTCAAGTTGGTAATCAAATTTCCACTCTAAGAACTGACCAAATTCAGATCCCATGAAGAGCAATTTCTTACCTGGGTGACAGAGTTGATAAGTATAGAGGTTACGTAGGCCAGCAAACTGATTGTAGCGATCCCCCCACATCTTATGCATCATACTCTTCTTACCATGAACTACTTCATCATGTGAGAATGGCAGAACATAGTTTTCATTGAAGCAATACATGAAACTGAAAGTCATCAGATTGAAATCGTACTGACGGTAAACTGGATCTTCTTCGTAGAATTTGAGGATATCGTTCATCCAACCCATATTCCATTTGAAGTCGAAACCTAGACCACCCTCTTCAATCGGTTGTGTAATTGGTGTTGCTGCAGTTGATTCTTCCGCAACCATCATGACATCTGGATAGCGTTTTTTAATCTCACGATTGAGTTTTTGAAGGAAGCCATAGCCTTCCAAGTTACGGTTACCACCGTCCTTGTTTGGCATCCATGGACCCTCATCATAGTCCAAATAGAGCATGTTTGAAACTGCATCCACTCGGATACCATCGATATGATAATTTTCAATCCAGTAAAGAGCACTTGAAATAAGGAAAGACTGTACTTGATTTTTCCCTAAGTCAAAGTTAAGTGCACCCCAACGATAGTTATGAGCTCGATCGTGATCCTGATATTCGAAAGTTGGTGTACCATCAAAGTAGGCTAAAGCATCGTCATTCTGTGTATAGTGACCTGGGACCCAGTCTACCAAGACACCGATATTATTCTGGTGACATGCTTCAACAAAATCTTGAAAATCTTCTGGTGTACCATAGGTATGCTCAAAAGCAAAGTAACCCATGAGCTGGTAACCCCAACTCATCCCAAGAGGGTGAGCCATGAGTGGCATGAATTCCACGTGGGTATAGTTCATCTCAACCAAATATGGAATCAACTCTTCTTTCAATTCTTTGAAAGTATAAGGTTGACCATCCTCTTTTAGTTTCCAAGATGATGCATGAGCTTCATAGATATTAACCGGACGTTTTTGGAAACCAAAGCGTTTACGACGACCCATCCAAAGGCCATCCTTCCACTTCTTAGTTTTCTTCTTACGAATCACAGCTCCTGTTCCTGGACGTGGCTCCAAATAAGTAGCGAAAGGATCCATCTTTTCGACTACTTGACCTCCCTTACGTTTCACCAAGAACTTATAGAGTTGTCCTTCTTGAGGGAGGGCTGAACTTACCTCCCAAACACCGATATGGTTTTTGGTCATATCCAGAGGTTCATCAAACCAACCTGTGAAATCTCCAATTACCTGAATCTGCTCAGCATGAGGGGCCCACACACGGAAGACAAATCCTTCTTCTCCCTCCAATTCATGCACACCCAGATAATTCTGAAGGTGGAAGTTCTCACCTGTCCCAAACGTGTACATGGCTTCATCGAGATTCATACCATCACTCCTTTCTAAAACTAGCCTTGATAGATCTAACTATCAAGAAATTAAAACATTGAAATATATGTAAATACACTAGAAAACCCTTCAGATTGATAGGGCTCACAAGCGAATAAAACTGCTTGTGTAAGCGTTTCCTGTATTATAACATTTTTTGACTGCCTTGTCAGTAAATCTCCAAATCTTTTTTCATATTATTGAACACAAAAGTCTTACGTAATTTTCCAGAAATGTGCAATTCAACAATACCTGAATCGTACTCCGCTTTTGCGACATAGAGATTATCGTAAATATCTGCATATGAACGATATGACAATTCTGGTACGGTTTGCTTACGCTCAATTAATTTGGCAACTTTAGCAATCAATTTTTTCTTAAGGGTCACCTGATTCCAATCCACCCGATTGACCTCATCAGGGGCATTGTAGCTATTCATAGCACGCTTAACATCTGCTTCTGTGTAATTTCCATCTTCACCTGTTGCAACCATCTTACTACGCTGGAATTCTTGTCCCAACTGCATGAAACACATCCCTTGCATACTTAGATTAAGAGCATTTGCCAAGTAGATACGTTTTTCAATATCTTCTGGCGAATCATGTGGATGCAAATGATGCATAAGATCATTCAAATTGTAATTGTCATGAGCTTCGATATAGTTGAGGACCTGACCTGGCATGAGGTAGTTTACAAAACCACGGCTACCAAGCAGACTCTTGGCAATCTGGTCTTCCAATGGGGCTCCGGACACATAACCGTTACTGATGTGTCCATAGACTTCTGCCCCTTTAACGGCGTCACGCGCATTGTCATTGAAAAATCCGATTCTAGGCATCAAGGCTGCATTATCCTTCTTGCCCTTTTGATCCACAGGAAGACCAATTCCCATATCCCATCCTTCACCATATAGAAGAATCCTAGGATCAATATCATCCATGGCCGAACGAATGGCATTCATAGTAGCAACATCATGCAAGCCCATAAGGTCAAAACGGAAACCATCCACTCCAAATTCTTCTGCCCAATAGGCCAAAGAATCAATCATATACTTACGGTACATTTCCTTTTCACTGGCTGTTTCATTTCCACATCCTGACCCGTCTTGGAAAGACCCATTGTCATGCATACGGTAGTAATAGGCCGGCACAGACAGTTGGAAGGGAGAGCTGTAAGAAGAATAAGTATGGTTATAAACCACATCCATGATGACCCCAATGCCTGCCTCATGGTAGGCCTGAATCATTTTCTTAAGCTCCAAAATTGGTGCCACGGGATTCTTTTGATCAGCAGCAAATTGACGATCTGGGACATTATAATTCTCAGGATCATACCCCCAGTTATAGAGAAGCTTCCCATCTTTATCGTAGGTTTTATGGTGATCAAAGACCGGTTGCAACTGGACATAATTGTAACCCATGCGTTTGAGGTAATCAAAACCAGTCACATCTCCTTGGGCATTTTTAGTCCCTTTCTGACAGGCACCCAGGTATGTCCCTCTATAGGACTTCTTAACACCAGACGTCTCTGAGATTGAGAAATCACGGAGGTGCATTTCACAGATAACGGATGAGCAAGCATTTGCATTACGCCAGCTCGCTTTTTGCTTCGTAACCTTTTCATATCCTCGTGGTACAAGTCGCTTAGGGGCGACCACTAAACTTTTTTTATTATCTAAGCTAAGGGCGGTGCTATAAGGGTCTCTCGTATCCTGATAGAAGCTTTCCTCATGATAAACACGAAACTGGTAGGCTACCCCATCCAAATCCTTTTTGACAGTGGCACTCCAAACACCGTGAGTATTCATCTCATGACGGTCCTTATTGACACTGGCTCCTCGACTCATCTTAATGACCTTAGGATTTTTACTGCCCTTTTTAAAAAGTAAGAGCTGCACACGACGAGCTAGTGGTGACCAAAGGCGAAACTCTGTAGCCCCTTTTTCATACTTATGCCCTAACCAACCTTGAAAACCCCACTTTTGATCAAATTCCTGTCTACGAAGAGCCATATCAAAGGCATGCTGGTCGCGACCTTCAAAACTATGGCTAGTCAAGGCTGCCTGTTTAGAATAATAAACCGTTGGATCACCTTCAACTATCCAAATAGCATTGGGAGCATCCCCTAGGAAGCGTCGGACACGGTAATCATGTGTTTGCCTCGACCAGTCTTCCGTTTTGACCAAAAGATTGACAGAATCAATAAAACGATTGGAGGGAGAAGTAACCTGACCAACAAGGCCAAAATCGTCCTCACGTGAAAAATGGGCCTCTTCGCCCCAATAACCATCTAGCCACTTCCACATACTATATCGGGAATAGTCGCCATGCATACTATGAAAATGAACGGTTAATAAATTGTCCATTTTTTAACTCCTTAGTTTTTATTACTCACTTTTTCTCCTATTATAGCAGAAAAAGTTCGTTTTGTAAGCGTTCTTATGGAATATTTTGCAATTTTTTGGTCTATTTTGAACATAAAAAAAGAATGAGAAAACAAATGGTAAAATACTCATTTTTCTCATTTCTTTTGTCTGTTCTAATTCCTTTCAAAACCAGGCTTGTGACTCTTTCCAGTTCATTATTCTTGAGTCATCAAAACCTTACGTGGTTTGGTACCTTCAGCCGGTCCGATAACGCCTGCTTCTTCCAATTCTTCCATCAAACGAGTGGCACGGTTGAAACCAACCGACAGACGACGTTGAATCATGGAAGCACTTGCTTTTTGTGTTTCAAGGACCAAAGCCTTGGCCTCTTCAAAGAGTGGGTCACCTTCTGAGCTACCACCATTGGCAGACGAACCTCCACCAAAATCATTCTCAGAAACTTCACCAGGGTCAAAGCTCTCATCGTAGTCAGCAGAAGCCTGATCCTTTATAAAGGTCACAATACGTTCCACGTCATCATCAGAAATGAAGGAACCTTGTAGACGAACAGGGTGGTTCTCATCAATCGGTTTGAAAAGCATATCCCCACGTCCGAGTAGCTTTTCTGCCCCATTTTCATCTAAAATGGTACGACTATCTGTTCCCGAAGACACCGCAAAGGCCACACGAGAAGGCACATTGGCCTTAATTAAACCAGAGATAACATCAACCGACGGACGTTGAGTGGCGAGAATCATGTGAATTCCCGCAGCACGCGCTTTTTGTCCCAGACGAATGATGGCATCTTCCACTTCCTTACTGGCTACCATCATCAAGTCAGCCAGCTCATCAACGATAACCACAATTAAAGGTAGGGGAATCTGTTTTTCTTGGGATTGGGCATTCCAATCTTCAACCTTAGCATTGTAGCCAGCAATGTTACGTACGCCAAACTTACTAAAGAGTTCGTAACGGTTTTCCATCTCATCTACCACTTTTTGAAGAGCCTTGGCGGCCTTACGTGGGTTGGTCACCACAGGGATAAGGAGATGAGGAATATCATTGTAAACAGAGAGCTCAACCATCTTAGGATCGACCATGAGGAACTTAACCTGGTCAGGACGAGCCTTCATAAGAATACTAGAGATGATTCCGTTAACCGCAACCGATTTACCAGAACCTGTTGACCCAGCCACCAGCAAGTGGGGCATCCGTCCCAAATCAAAGCTACGAGCCGAGCCATCAACTGCCTTACCGAGAGGAACTTCCAAGAGCTTATTAGGATCCGTCTTGGACTGTTCCCAAAGTTCACGGAAAGAAACCGTCGCAATCTCAGAGTTAGGCACTTCGATCCCAACCAAAGATTTTCCAGGAATAGGGGCCTCAATACGGACATCTTTCGCAGCTAGAGCCAGAGCCAAGTCATCAGCTAGATTTGAAATACGATTAACACGAACCCCAACAGCAGGCTTGACCTCGTACTTAGTCACTGATGGTCCAATTTCGGCTCGCTCAACCTTGACGTCAATATTGAAACTCTTGAAAGTATCTTCTAAGATTCGAATATTCTTACGAACGATGTTTTTCTCTTTAGATTGACTCTTAGGCTTATCAGGTGCAAAGAGATCTATCTGAGGTAATTTATACTGTAAGAGCTCCTTCGGTGTGAAATCAACCTCGACAGGTGCATCATCTCCCTCAACAACCATAGATGGTGGAAACTCCTCGCTTGGCACATCCTCTGGATAAGGTGCATAATCTTCTTGGAAATCCTCATAATCCTCTGGAGGGAGATTATCATAGTAGTCCTCAGAAGCATAATCACTGATTTCAGGTTCAGATGCAAAAATCTCAGTTTCTTGTGGTAACTCCTCTGCAGCATCATCTAAGATTTCTCCCGTCTCCTCGTCAACAGTTAAATCAGCCAGACGCTCGGCTTCGGCACGTTCTTCCGCCTCACGTTCTTTCTGAGCCTGACGTTCTGCCTTCTTTTCCTGACGTTGTGCTATCCGTTCCAAACGCTTCTCAGCCCCTTTCTGCCAAGCTTCCTTAGCATACTCCATGATATCCAAGACATCCCAAGGGCTAAGAATGAAGGCACCCAAGAGAATGATCAATACCCCAATCATGAAGCTACCGATATTTGAAAAGAGGAAAGAAATCGGTTGGTATAGGAGAGCCCCCAACATACCACCACCCGCAAAACGAGCTACTTGCACACTGACCAGTTCCCCAAAAAGCAAATCCTTGGTACCAGGGAAAATATCCAGACCACTCATGCGTTCTAGACTAAAGAGATAGGCGTGAAACTCCAACAAGAGACCCGCGAAGATCATCCAAAATCCTGTTACGTAGTTACTATGTTTACGTAACCATTTAAAGCCAAAGAGATAAACATAGATAGCAAAAATTAAAGGATAAGCCATACTCCCCACAAATACTCGAAAGAGATTATAGAGGGTAACCCCAAAGAAACCCAATCGAAAGACTGGGAAAATTAAAACAAAGGCAAAAAAGAAGGTCCATAGCATTCGCTTAATCGCCTTCTGTCTGTCTAATTCTGCTTTTGTAAGCCGCTTCTTACTGTTCTTAGAAGTCGACCCTTTTTTCGTTTTTTTCGTTGTAGCCATAGGTGTATTATACCACGTTTTTAGACATGAAAAAAGAGAGACTGGTCTCTCCTTAGATTGAAGACAAAGTCTTTTTTTGAGACTTTCCTTCTTTTGACATTATTCTTCAATTAATGATGTTGAGTGAACCGGACGATTCTTACCGTCTGGATCAATATATTGGATAGCTTGGTTGATAGCGATAGGAGCTTCACCCATTCCCACAGCAATCAAATCAATCTTACCCTCATATTCTGCCGCATCACCGATAGCATAAACACCTTCTTGTGAGGTTTCAAACTGCGCATTAACAGTAATGCTAGAGCGTTTGTAATCAACATTCCAGTTACGAAGATTTTTATTGTTGGTTGAGAAGCCAAAGCTAACAATAAGGGCATCAAGTGGCAATTCCACAACCTCATCTGAATTAACTTTTTGAACGGTCAAACTTTGGGCAAGACCATTTTCACCCTTAATTTCAAGTGGCACATAAGGCGTCATCACATTAACTGACGATTGATGAAGCAGTTCTACACTATGCTCATGGGCACGAAAGGCATCACGACGGTGAATCAAAGTCACGCTCTCAGCAATCCCATCCAAGTGATTAGCCCAGTCAACAGCTGAATCTCCACCACCAGCAATCACAACCTTCTTGCCGGCAAATTGGTCAAGACTATGCACATTATAGAACAAGTTATTGTCCGCATAATCTTCTTCATTGTCCACACCCAAAGGACGGGGAGCGAAGGCACCATTCCCACAAGCAATGACGATAGCCTTAGACAAGTGTTGGCCCTTACTAGTGGCAATTGTGAAGATGCCTTCTTTCTTTTCAAAGGTTTGCACTTCTTCTTTCAAATGAATACTGACACGATCTTCAAAACGCTTAAGTTGAGTCAAGAGATTTTCTGTCAATTCCGCACCTGTCGTTTGCGGAAAGGCTGGAATATCGTAGATCTTCTTCTCTGGATAGAGAACGGCAGGTTGTCCACCAAGCTCTGACAGACTCTCAATAATATTAACAGTCATACCACGTAGACCGGCGTAAAAGGCAGCCCAAAGTCCTACTGGCCCACCACCGATAATGGTAATATCGTAAATCTTTTCTTCTGACATTTTATTTCCCTTCTGCTTTTATCTCATCTAAAATCTGACGTTCTTCATCCGTAAAGTCATAGTTTTCCAAGAGGTCTGGTCGACGCTCCCAGGTCTTACGCAAACTCTGTTCTATACGCCAACGTCGAATATTGACGTGGTGCCCTGACAAGAGAACATCTGGCACCTTCATGCCACGAAACTCAGCTGGGCGCGTGTACTGTGGAAATTCCAAAAGCCCTGATGAGAAACTATCATCCTTATGACTAGCTTCCTTACCTAAAACTTCAGGAATCAAGCGGACAGTCGCATCTACAATAGTCATTGCAGCCAACTCTCCCCCAGTTAAGACAAAATCTCCCAAGGAAATCTCATCTGTCACTAAGGTTTTGATGCGCTCATCATAGCCCTCATAGTGACCACAGATAAAGACCAATTCCTCTTCTTGCGCCAATTCTTCTGCATAGGCCTGATCAAAGGTACGACCCGCAGGATCTAAGAGAATAACGCGAGGTTTTGTGACGTCTAACTTGTCAAAGGTATCAAAAATTGGCTGGGCACGTAGCAACATACCTTGACCGCCACCGTAAGGTTCATCATCTACGTGACGAGCCTTCTCCGCATTTTCACGAAAATTGTGATAGTTGATTTCTAGAAGGCCCTTATCCTTTGCCTTACCAACAATGGAATGCTCTAAGGGAGCAAACATATCTGGAAATAGGGTCAAGATATCAATCTTCATCGTCTAATCCTTCCATGAGCTCAACCTCAACACGTCCAGCTGCAACATCAACATCGAGAACTACAGGTGGGATGTATGGCAAGAGCAAATCTTTTTTGCCTTTACGTTTTACTACCCAAACATCATTAGCGCCCGGCTGGAGAATCTCTTTGACCTGACCAATCAAAGTATCACCTTCGTAAACATCAAGGCCAATGATTTCATGGTAGTAAAATTCCCCATCATCAAGGTCTGTTAAATTTTCCTCAGCAATCTTGAGGCTGCAGCCCTTATACTTCTCCACATCATTGATATGGTAAAGCCCCTTAAACTTAACGATATCAAAGTTTTTATGTTTACGGTGACTCGCAATCTCAACATCCGTGATGTAATTGTCTTTGTCATCAAAAAGGGCTAGGACACTCTTCTTCTTAAAACGCTCATCCGCAAAATCTGTTACAGACAAAACACGAAGTTCCCCCTGCAAGCCCTGTATATTTACAATCTTTCCAACGTTATAGTATGTCATTGCATTTCCTTATTATCTGTTTACTTATTCAAATAAAACCACAACTCGACCAAGGGCTTATCATCATCTGACAGCCATCACAAAACAAAGGTTTTTCTTCGGGTCGAGGTCTCGTTATTTATGATTTTAAAGTGGTATAAAATGTCTGACCTAGGCCAGTCAACCCCTCTATTTTATCAAAAAGGACACAAAAAAACCAGCTTTCTCTAGCTGGTACTTATAGTCCGTACGGGATTCGAACCCGTGTTACCGCCGTGAAAAGGCGGTGTCTTAACCCCTTGACCAACGGACCATA
>NZ_JACLQS010000015.1:0-43859 GCF_016648815.1 Streptococcus sp. 9.1
ATTGACAGGTTATAATTTCTTCTATCATAACCCTGCACTTGGTTTCTTATTCAGTTCTCAAAGGTCTTTGTCTCTCTCAAGACAACTCCTACATTCTAGCAAATCTAGAATAGCTTGTCAACACTTTTTTTGAAGTTTTTTACTTCTCGTGTTCGCCACCCCTTCCGAAGCAGCTTATTTATAATATCATCTCTGACTTATCTTGTCAATAACTTTTTTAAAGTTTTTTTCAAACTTTTTTCAGTTACTGAACAATTTCCTTGAGACTTTATTAGTCTATCAAGTTTGTGAACCAATGTCAATACTTATTTTCTATGCAATAAGTGAAAGCAAAAAGAAGATCTCTAGTATCTCCTTTTTTCATTTTTTATAGAGCTGCTCGCATGCGTGCTTGTGAATTTTCGACATTTCGTATTGAGCGCGGTAAGAACGCACGGATGTCATCTTCTTTATAACCCACTTGCAATCTCTTATCATCAATTAAGATTGGACTTTTCAAGATTCTTGGGTTTTCTTGAATCAAATCAATCACTTCACTAACACTGAGCTCGTCGATATCACAATTTAGAGCTTTAGCATAGCGATTTTTTGATGAAACAATGCTCTCAACACCATTCTCTGTTTTTGATAGGATGTTTAAGATTTCTTCTTTTGTAAGTGGTTCTTTACCAAGGTTTTGTTCTTTATAAGGAAGTTGATGGTTGTTCAACCATGTTTTTGCTTTTTTACAACTTGTACAACTTGAGATTGTATAAATCTTAATCATGTTAATTCTCTCTTTCTGTCACATGATACTATTATCTTATCATTGTCCTTAGTTTAAGAAATCGGTCTAGCGACCTATTTTGAATCTAAGGGGACTTTTTCAATTATCATAGATCTTTTTTTGCTTAGATTAAATCAAAGAGAAAAAGAGCTCTTAGGCTCTTTTACACTTATTCTTCAATTTCAATGGTTGAATCAAGGTCTAAAACAAGTTCATCAGATGTTTCTTCAACTTGTGCTTCTTCAACACTATCCTCTTCATCTGGTTCAATCAAACCATAGTGTACACGTACTTTATGATCAATTTCTTCAAAAATATCTGGATGATCTGCCAAATATTTTTTAGCATTTTCAGATCCTTGACCAATCTTCTCTCCATTATATGAGAACCATGCTCCGGCTTTTTGAATAATTCCTAAATCACTAGCGATTTTTACAAGCTCACCTGTTTGTGAAATCCCTTCACCATACATAATTTCGACAAAGGCTTCTTTAAATGGTGGGGCAACCTTGTTTTTGACAACCTTGATTTTAGTTTCCTTACCAACATTTTGGTCTTTTTTATCACCAGTCCCTTTGATTTGCGTATTTCCACGTACATCAAGACGTACTGATGCATAGAATTTCAAAGCACGTCCACCAGGGGTCGTTTCTGGATTACCAAACATAATACCAACTTTTTCACGCAATTGGTTAATGAAGATAGCAATTGTTTTTGTTTTATTAATAGATGCAGATAGCTTACGCATGGCTTGACTCATCATACGCGCTTGAAGTCCAACATGACTGTCACCAATATCTCCATCAATTTCTGCACGTGGTACCAAGGCCGCAACTGAGTCAACAACAACCAAATCAACTGCACCTGAGTCAATCAGCTTACCTGCAATTTCGAGACCTTGCTCACCTGAATCAGGTTGTGACAAAAGAAGCTCATCGATATTAACACCTAGGGCTGCCGCATAAGCAGGGTCAAGGGCATGCTCTGCATCGATAAAGGCAGCGATTCCGCCTTCTTTTTGTGTCTGAGCAACAGCATGGAGGGCTACAGTCGTTTTACCTGATGATTCTGGTCCGTAAATTTCGATAATACGACCTTTAGGATAACCACCTGCACCAAGAGCAATATCCAAAGCTAGCGAGCCTGAGCTCATAACCTGAACCTTCTGCTCTGCACGCTCACCAAGACGCATAACTGCACCCTTACCAAAATCTTTTTCAATATTCTTCAAAGCATCATCAAGTGCTTTACGACGCTCATCTCCAAATTTCTTTGTAATTTCTTCTGTTTTCTTTGTTTTCTTAGCCACTTATTTTCCTCTTCTTTCTATAGTTAAGACAAACTTAAATCAAGTTGTCTCTTGTAATAAAGCTTGGCGAACTAGGTTAAAGGCATAGAGGGTACTAATATATCTAACATCAGAACGACTTCTTCCACCTATAACAACCTTGATTGACCTTACTTGATTCCTATCAGCAATACCAATAAATACTGTACCTGCTGGGTGTCCTTCTAATGAATCTGGTCCAGCTACACCGGTAAGTGCAATTCCGTAATCGCTATCTGTTTTAGCTCGGGCACCTTCAGCCATTTTTTCTGCAGTAAAATGACTGACAACACCATGTTCTTCTAGTTGCGACAAGGGAATATCCAACATTTTAGATTTTTCTTCAATGCTGTAAGTAACAAAGCCGCCTTTAAATACTTGTGAGGCTCCTGAAAAATCAGCAATACTAGCCTGAAATAAACCTGCTGTTAGGCTTTCAGCTGCAGTGATAGTCTTGCCATGGTTCTTAAGCAAACGGAAAGTTTCAAAGGCTAAACTATTAGACTCTCCATATCCATAAATAAAATCAGATAAGGATTTGCTATCTAGAGTTTTAGTAGAACGAATTTGTTTTTCTAAAACATCTAGTTTTTGATCTGCTTCTTCTCGTGAAGAAGCCTTTGTTGACAAGCGAAGTGTTACTTCCCCCACTTTAGCGTATGGAGCTATGGTTGGATCTGTTTGGTTAACAATAAAATCCTTCAGAATAGTCACCAATTGACTTTCTCCAACGCCAAAGAATCTTAGGACTCTCGAATAAAGACTTGCGTGATTCTCAGTAAGTGCTGGAACAAGTTCTTGATTCACCATAGGTTTAAGTTCACTTGGTGGCCCAGGTAGGACTACATAGGTCACCCCTTGAGTAGTAATGACACCTCCAACTGCAAGACCTGTAGGATTTTGCAAGGGGATAGCCCCCTCAACAATTTGCGCTTGACGTTCATTATTAGGCGTTCGTGTGTGTTTAGGGCGAGTAGCAAAGAAACTGTCCAGCTTTTTACTTGCCTCCTCATCAAAAACAAGTTTTTTTCCTAAGAACTTAGCTAGGGTTTGCTTGGTTAAATCATCCTCCGTAGGGCCAAGTCCACCACAAAGTATGACTAAGTCACTACGTTTACTAGCTTGGTCTAGAACTGAGAGTAGGCGTTTTTCATTATCACCTACTGCGGTGTGAAAATACACATCGATTCCTAGTTCAGCTAGTTTCTCAGATAAAAATTGGGCATTGGTATTGGTGATTTGCCCGGTTAGGATTTCGGTTCCTACTGCAATCAATTCAGCTTTCATTGGTTCACCTATATTACTATTCGTAAAATAATCTCAAAAACATGTTCGTTTATAAACTAACATGTTTTTCTCGTCTTGTCAATCAAATCTACTCATTTATTTGAAGTCACAGTTATTTTCATGATCATTCACAAATCCTGCGGCTTGTAAAAATGAATATATAGTAGTCGGTCCTAAAAATTTGAACCCTCTCTTTTTTAAATTTTTGGCAATCTGTTGGGATAAATCAGTTGATGATGGGACGTCCTTATATGTTGGAACATTATTTATCAAGGGCTTTCCGTCAAAGAACTGCCAAAAATAATGGGACAGGGAGCCAAATTCATCTTGGAGTTTTAGTACTTGTTTGGCATTATTTACGGTTGCTTCTAGCTTAAGTTTGTGACGAATAATATCCGGATTTTGAAGCGCTTCTTCAAGTTCACTTAGGCTAAACTGGGCAACACGCTCAATATCATAGTTATGAAAAACACGATTAAAGGACTGACGTTTATTTAAAACAGTTAACCAAGAAAGTCCTGACTGATAACTTTCTAAACAAAGTAGCTCAAAAAGTTTTTGATCGTCACCAATAGGGTTCCCCCACTCCTTGTCATGATAATCACAATATAATTTATTGTTTGTTGGTACCCAACGACAACGATTGACCATTGCTTACCTCATTTCATCAACATCTTAAGAGCTGATTTAATGTATTGCTCTGCCGTTTCATTAGTACCTTCGAAGAAGGCTTTGATTTTCTTAAGTTCTGCAGCTTTATAACCAAGAGCTAGCAAAGCTTCCATAGCCTCATCCAACTGATGATTTCCTTCAGGTTGACTTGGTGTCGTCTTGGTCGTTTCTGTTGGTAACTCTGCAAATTTCCCGGCCAAGTCCAAAACCATTTGCTGGGCTGTCTTTTTACCAATCTTTGGAAACTTCATCAGGTACTTGATGTCACTATTATCAATGGCAGCCACCAAGCCTTGATTATCATCTACAGCAACAATGGCTAGAGCAGTCGTCGGACCTATTCCAGAAACTGAAATAAGCTTAAGGAAGACCTCTTTCTCATCTTCAGTATGAAAACCAAAAAGAAGGTGGGCGTCATCCCTAATAACCTGATGAAGGTAGACTTGGATAGTCTGATTCATCTGGTCAGAAAAACTATATGGGTTCGCTACAGTGACAATATAACCTAAGCCGTTTGCTTCTATAACAATATACTTGGCGGTAATTTTCACTAGAGTTCCCTTGATGTAATCATACATAGCGTGTGATTTCCTTTCTCGTTCGTTTCTTCAATGGATTGCTTTGTTATTTTATACTTATAAGATAATTGTCTTGAGTGTTTATTTTGTCATCTCAAGCACTGCTGTACTATTGTAACAAAAAATCCACTCGAAAGTGGATTCTGTTTGCTCTATTTTAAGGATGACTACTCGTCTTTAAAGTATCTGTAATCATCTTTAGACCTAATAGAATATATGTTACAACGCCTAAAGTAAAGGCAATGCTAGAAACATTTACGAGAGTATTCTCCAAACTTGGTTGACCTAACCAGGCCAAAATATAGAAAATCAAGCTAGTCGCTAAAAATGTTAAGCCAACAAGTAAAAAGTGTTTATTAGTTTTTGTTAGGTGTCTCATCACTCTACCTCCTAACTTAAAAATCAGGCAATCATCCTACAATGATATGCTAAAACATTAGAAGATTCCTTATCTTCACCACTATTATAAATCTAACATTCCTATTCGTAAAGCAAGACCAAAAAAAGTTTTAATACTTCCCTAGGTCACGTAGACTTGTATGATTTTCTTGGATACGACGGAACATTTTTTCCATATCAGACTTGGTAAAGTTGACAAGTACTGGACGTCCGTGAGGGCAATTGTAGGGATTTTTACACTGTGCAAGCTGTACTAGGAGGTCACGCGCAGAGTAATCATCAAGTGCATGATTAGCCTTGATTGAACGTTTACAACTCATCATGATGGCTAGCTCAGCACGGTAGGTCTTGACAGACACTTCATTCGTCAAAAGAAGCATGTCACACATTTCATAGACCGCTGATTCAATCTCTTCTTCCTTCATCCAGATAGGATGTTCACGAAGAATGAAGGTGTTATTCCCATAAGGCTCTAAATAGATACCAACCTGGTTCAGAAGGGACATTTTTTCTTGTAAACTAATGTAATCTGAACCTGAAAATTCAAAGAGATAGGGAACCAAGAGCTGTTGTAGACTGCTGTCAACCTCACCGATCTTTTCACGATAGTACTCATACTTGACACGTTCTTGAGCAGCATGTTGGTCAATGATGTAAAGTCCACCTTGTCCTTGCGCAAAGAGATAGGTTCCATGCATTTGACCAAAAAACTCCAACTCAGGGAAGGTTGATGTTTCCTCATTATCCAAAGTTTCAAGCATGCGCTTCATTTTCGACTTGTTTTTATAATCAAGTTTTTCGTGTTCGTCATCACTTTCATCTACTGAACGTTGTGCCTGTTTAACAGAAGGTTGTGGTTTGTTTTCTACCGATGAAACTGGAGACTCTGACTCCGATATAAGAGGTTTGATATCTTCTTGGACTGTCTCTGGTTTGACAAAAAAATCATTACGACTGCTATCATAGTAAAGATTGGTTTGTTTGAGTGGAAGACTGGTTTGAACTGGCTTAGCTGCACCTCTGGTACTAGACTTGGCCAAATTTTCAAGGGCATCAGGAATCAAATCCTGCTCTCTAAGGCTTTGAGCAATGGCTGAGCTGATAAGGGCCATGAGCTCTTTTTCTTTAGAGATACGTACTTCCTGCTTTGTTGGGTGAACATTGACATCGGCCAAGTAGGGATCAATTTGAATATCAATAACCGCAATAGGAAAGCGTCCTACCATGAGTTTAGAACCATAACCATCAAAAATAGCACGGTTAAGCAGGAAGTTTTTAATATAACGTCCGTTAATGAGAATCGTGATGTAGTTACGATTCGCACGGGTCAACTCAGGGAGACTAACATATCCAGAAACTTCAAAATCAAGGTCAGAATTTGAAATTTCCACCATTTTTTTAGCCGTTGTTAAACCATAAATCCCGGCAATAGCTTGACGGAGGTCTCCAGTACCTGATGTCTGTGTCAACTGACGACCATCATTAAGCAAGGTAAAGGCAACCTCGGGATGAGCTAGACTTAGACGATTGACAACATCGACAATATGAGCCAACTCAGCCTGTAAACTCTTCATATACTTGAGACGAGCTGGGGTGTTATAAAATAGATTTTCAACGGTAATCTTTGTTCCAACCGGTGTTGAAATAGGATCCTGACTCTCAATTTTTCCACCTTTAGCAACCAGTTTAGTCCCATAGGCTTCTCCAGCCGCTGCTGTCACAATAGTTAGGTAGCTGATAGAAGCTATTGAGGGTAGGGCCTCACCTCGAAAACCAAGGGTTCGAATACGAAAGAGATCTCCTTGATTTTTGATTTTACTTGTTGCATGACGGCGCAAACTCATGGCCACATCAGCTTGAGCCATTCCTTCGCCATTATCTGTGATTTGAATTTTTGAGAGGCCTGATTCTTCAACTTCAATGGTAATCTGGGTGCTGCCTGCATCAATAGCATTTTCCACCAACTCTTTAACAACACTGGCTGGGCGCTCTACGACCTCACCAGCAGCAATCTGGTTGGCTAACACCTCAGGTAATTCGATGATTTTTGGCATAATTATTATTTTCCCTTCTAAAAGGTTGAGAGATCATTGTTTCTAACTGTTACTGATGCTTCCTATAAAGCCATAACTCACACACAACTGTTAGCCAAGATAAGGCTGTGGCTATAACAATCATATCCCCATGACGAAGGTTGAACCAAATGAGCCCAGAAAAAATCAAGAGATAGATGACTTGGAAAATCCATTGGTAGGTTTTGGGTGAGCTTGTCGAATCCATAAACTGCTTCACAAAGAAATAAAGCAAGAGCAAGTTCAGTGTTAGCGCCTTTTCAAAAGGTGTAAAAAAGCTCAAAATCAGACTGCAGACAAGAAAAATTCCTGCTAGCCATTTCACTATAGATTTCATGTGATTACCTCGTCAGTACGTTTTCATTAAGTATAGGGGTTTTCTAAAATATTTTCAACCACTTAAACACTATATAGGACCACATAGACGAGCGCTATTGCTGTGGACTAGTAAATAGTGTTTAATAAAGGTGTGAAAGGGAGGAGGCCTCCTCAATTACAAATAAGAAAGGATAGTTATGAAAATAAAAGTTCAGATTGACTCGGTATTTCAAGAAGAAATGTTGCAGATTCAGGCACCTAGTCGGACGCCAAAGATTCAGCAAGTCGTCGAGTTTGTTGAAAGTTTGGATGACAACCAGCGACTCAAAGGAAAAAAAGATGGAGAAACTTATCTTATTGAACCCAAAGCTATTTCCAGAATTTACATCGAAAATCGGCAGGTTCTAGCTGAAACTATTCAAGGAGAGTACCATTTAGGCTTACGTCTCTATCAAGTTTTAGAAAAACTCCCATCTTACTTTATCAAAATCTCACAATCAGAGATTGTCAACCTCAAAGAAATTGAGCGCTTCAACATTACCCCTAACGGCCTCGTTGAAATTCACCTTAAAAACAAGGAAACCACTTACTCATCACGCCGTTACCTCAAAGCAATTAAGGAGAAATTACAATGAAAAAGCAACTTTTTAAATCAGGCACAAAGGGCATCCTTATCGGACTTGCCGTATCCATGATTATGTCTCTTATCTGGGCACCAAGCTACATGCCTCTAAATCCCCACTCAGCCATTGGACAATGGATGACGTCACATCAGGTTCACGGATCTATAGTATTAGCCTACTGCCTCATTACTTGGTTTGCAATCGGTATCCTCTTTGAAGTCGCTAGTTATATTTTCCGTAAGGCTGAGTGGAGTTTGCTTCGCGCAACCATCACTCACTACGCTTTGACCTGTCTAGGTTTCATTCCACTAGCTACCCTCAGCGGATGGTTCCCTCTACGTTTGACTTTCTACTTGGAGCTAGTCATTGAATTCAGCCTTATCTATCTGCTCGTTTGGGTCTTCTCTTATTGGAAAATGAAAAAGGATATTGAAGAACTCAACCAAGAATTGAAACATCTGTAAAAGACAAGAAGCCTGTCAATTGACAAGCTTCTTTTATAGTTTCTGTTTTAAATCTGCTACAGCCATCATGACCTGCATCGGTGTCATATTGTAAATGTCCAAGTCTCGTAACTCTTGAAGAACTGGATTTTCAGTAAAATCATCAAAGAGAGAGATTTGCTCATTAATATGCGTTTCAGTGACAGGCTTCTCTTGAGGCGATACCTTTTCCTGAGGTTGGATAGTAACTGTCTCGCCCTCTAATTGTGTCAAGATGGTGTCAGCACGTTCCAGTAAATCTGCTGGTAAACCTGCAATCTTAGCCACATGAATACCATAAGATTTATCGGCTGGACCATCGACAATCTTGTGAAGGAAAGTCACCTCTCCGTCCTTTTCAAGTGTCGCCACATGAACGTTGACAAGGTGTGTCAAAGTATTTGACAGGGCTGTCAACTCATGATAATGGGTAGCAAACATGGTTTTAGCTCCTACCTTGTCATGAATAAACTCAATGATAGACTGAGCTAGAGCCATACCATCATAGGTGGCTGTTCCACGTCCCAACTCATCAAAAATAATCAAAGAATTAGGTGTCGCCCGCTTAATAGCCTGGTTAGCCTCCATCATCTCAACCATGAAGGTTGACTGACCTGAAATCAGGTCATCTGCAGCACCAATACGTGTATAGATGGCATCAAAAACTGGCAAATCAATACTATCTGCTGGTACGTAAGACCCCATTTGAGCCATAACGACTGACAAAGCTAACTGACGCATATAGGTAGATTTACCACTCATATTTGGTCCTGTGATGAGCTGAACATTGGTCTGACTGTCAAAGGTAATCGTGTTTGGAATGTATTCCTGAACGCCCATAACCTTCTCAACCACCGCATGACGACCTTGATCAATAACAATACGATGCTCATCATTGAACACAGGACGAACATAATGATTAGTCTCTGCTGTAACTGCCAAACTCTGAAGCACATCGACTGTCGCAATGGCCTTAGCCAAAGATTGCAAACGGTCAATATAGCGTTCAACCTGCTCACGGACACGCATGAAAATATCATATTCGAGCGTTGATGACTTTTCACGTGCCTCGAGCATCTCACCTTCAATCTTAGCCAACTCAGCAGTTCCAAAACGCTCTGAATTTTTCAGAGTTGCCTTGCGGAAGAAATGGTCAGGAACCAAGCTAAGGTTAGAGTTGGTCACATGGAAGTAATAACCATCTTTACGGTTATAATCAATCTTTAGTGTTGTAATACCAGACGCTTCACGTTCCTTGGCTTCGATATCCGCTATCCATGACGTTCCCTCACTCATCACCTTGCGATACTTGTCCAAGGTCTCATCAAAACCAGCACGGATAATGCCACCTTCTGTAATGGTTGCAGGGGCATCAGAATCAATAGCCGACCGAATCAAACTCTCTAATTCTGGCAGAGCATCTAACTCTTGTAAAAGACGTGACAAGGCATCGTCATTAAAAGACTCCAAAATCGCCTTAATCACCGGTACTTGAGCCAAAGTATGACCTAGCTGAATCAAATCTTTTGGATTAGCCTTGCCAAAGGAAACACGACTGGCCAGGCGCTCAATATCGTAAACACCTTTTAGACTCTCAGTCAAGTCACTACGCTCGAAGAAATTGTCCAAGAAAACTTGGATAATATTCTGACGCTCGGTGATAGTGGCTTGATTCACTAAAGGACGATCAATCCAAGTTCGCAAGAGACGCATTCCCATAGCTGTCTTGGTTTCATCCAAGAGCCAGAAAAGGGAACCGTGTTTCTTGCCCGTTCTAGCATTTTCTAGTAAATCCAAACTCGACTTGGTCGCATAGGACATCTGCAAGTAATCCTTAATCTCATAGTGCTGAGCCTTTTGTAAATGACTAAGCTCACGCATCTGAGTACGGTGCACATACTGGAGAAGTTTACCCGCCACACTGCTTTCCAAATCTGTCAAGCTAGTGTCAATCAAGTGGACATCATCGTAAACCTCTGTTTCCTTGGAAAGTAGAAGGTTGAGTTGCTTCACCAAAACTTGTTCATCAGCTTCAGGTAAATCATAACCAACCACTACTTCACGTGCCTTAAGGTTCTGAATTTCACTACAAACTGAACTGAAATCGTCCAACTCTGTCGCAAAAAATTCACCCGTTGACACATCCATATAGGACAGACCGAATCGACTTCCAGCCTTGTCAATGGCTACCAAGAAATTATTGGCATTATCAGGTTTAGAGCTGTCAACCACTGTACCTGGCGTGATAACCTGAACCACCTCACGCTTAACCACACCAACAGCCTGTTTAGGATCCTCCATCTGCTCAGCAATAGCTACCTTGTAGCCCATCTCAACTAAGACATCAATATAGGCTTGAGCTGAATGATAAGGAACACCAGCCATAGGAATGGGATTATCGGCGTTCTTATTACGACTGGTTAGGCTAATTTCCAAAATCTGGGCAGCCTTAACGGCATCCTCATAAAATAATTCGTAAAAATCACCCATACGAAAGAGCAAAAAAGCATCTGGATAATTTTCCTTGATATCCAAATACTGCTGCATTCCTGGAGATATTTTTTCCTTAGCCATGTCTTAACTCCTCGTTAATCCTTTCTTCGATAGACTTGGTCACATATTGGATCAAGTCACTGGCATCCTGCATTTTTTGACGGTAGTCCTGAACAATAGGCAAATTTTCCAGCTCATGCTGAATCAAATCTGCTTGCTCACCTGCCTCCTCATAGGCACGTTGTTTCTCAATTTTTTGAAAAAGCACTGCTTCTTGTTGATAAGCCTTCATCTGTCCAGCTAGATGACTGATTTGAGGTACCTGTCCAATGGCCTTCTCAGCCTCTTGAAAAGCAAGAACCGCCTCATGGTGTTTGAGGAGGTCGATTAACTCTTCTTTGGCTTTTTGGAGATCCTGATGAGGAGTGTTCATCAGTGAAACTCGCTTTCCAGTTTTTCAGCAACCACAGCATCCTTACAGATTACCAAGAGGGTATCTGCGCCAGCAACGGTTCCTAAAATTTCAGGGTTACCATCACTATCAATTAGGTTGGCCAAAACATCAGCTTCACCCAACTCTGTGTGGAGGACCAGCATAAACTGAGCACGGGAAACTGATTTAACATAGTCCTTAACCGTAGGATCCAAACTTGGAAGCACATGCTCAGACAAACTATAGTATAGTCTACCTTCTTCATCACGAAGCTTCAAGAGGCCAATCTCACGCAAGTCACGTGACAAGGTAGCCTGAGTAACCGTGATACCTTCCGCCTCTAGGCGTTGCTTAATTTCCTCTTGTGTCCCAATCTTATCTCTTGAAATCATCTGTTTGATAACAGCTTGACGATCTCTCTTCATTATCTTTCCTCTTTTTATGTATATTCTTTGCATATTATAACAGAATTTTTGTATTTTTTCATGCAATACTTCCTAATAGATGCTTTCTTGTCCCTACCCTATTAACTAAAATAATGGTAAAATAGGTATGAATGACAAGATTTGAAATGGAGTACCTATGAATACTAAAGAACTCATTGCAGCAGAAATTGCCAAAGTTGTTCCCGAATTGGAACAAGAAAACATTCAAAATCTGCTTGAAACCCCTAAAAATGCTGACATGGGGGACCTCGCCTTTCCTGCCTTCTCATTGGCTAAAGTCTTGCGCAAGGCTCCTCAAATGATTGCAGCAGACATCGCTGAAAAAATCGATGCCTCAAACTTTGAAAAAGTTGAAGCTGTTGGTCCTTACATCAACTTCTTCCTTGATAAATCAAAAATCTCAGCGGATGTTCTTGGACAAGTCATCGCTCAAGGCAGCCACTACGCTGACCAAAACATCGGTCACGGACGTAACATCGCCTTTGATATGTCTAGTCCTAACATCGCTAAACCTTTCTCTATCGGTCACTTGCGTTCAACAGTTATCGCTGATGCTCTTGCCAACATCGTAGCTAAACAAGGCTACAAACCAGTCCGCATCAACCACTTGGGTGACTGGGGTAAACAGTTTGGTATGCTGATTGTTGCCTATAAGAAATGGGGTAGCGAGGAAGCTGTCAAAGCTAACCCTATCAACGAACTCCTTCAACTTTATGTGCGTATCAATGCCGAAGCTGAAGAAGACCCATCTGTAGACAAAGAAGCTCGTGAATGGTTCCGCAAATTGGAAGCTGGTGACGAGGAAGCAACTGCCCTTTGGCAATGGTTCCGTGACGAAAGCTTGGTGGAATTCAACCGTCTTTACGATGAACTCGGTGTTTCTTTTGATAGCTACAACGGTGAAGCCTTCTACAATGATAAGATGGATGAAGTCGTTGACATCTTGACAGAAAAAGGACTTCTCCAAGAATCTCAAGGTGCCCAAGTGGTTAACCTTGAAAAATACGGTATCGAACACCCAGCCCTCATCAAAAAATCAGATGGTGCGACACTTTACATCACACGTGACTTGGCTGCTGCCCTCTACCGTAAACGTACTTACGACTTTGCCAAAGCCATCTATGTGGTTGGTAATGAACAATCTGCTCACTTCAAACAGTTGAAAGCTGTTCTTAAAGAAATGGGCTACGACTGGTCTGACGACATGACTCACGTTGCCTTTGGTCTTGTAACTAAGAACGGTAAGAAATTGTCAACTCGTAAGGGGAACGTTATCTTGCTTGAGCCAACTATTGCCGAAGCTGTTAACCGTGCCCAGGCTCAAATCGAAGCTAAGAATCCAAACTTGCCTAACAAGGAAGCTGTTGCTCATGCTGTAGGTGTCGGAGCTATCAAATTCTACGATCTTAAAACAGACCGTATGAATGGTTACGACTTCGACCTTGATGCCATGGTATCCTTCGAGGGAGAAACTGGACCTTACGTTCAATATGCACACGCTCGTATCCAATCTATCTTGCGCAAGGCTAACTTCACGCCATCTGCAGATGCTACATACAGCCTAAACGACGTTGAAAGCTGGGAAATCATCAAACTCATCCAAGACTTCCCACGTATCATCAACCGTGCATCAGACAACTTTGAGCCATCTATCGTTGCTAAATTTGCTATCAGCTTAGCTCAAGCCTTTAACAAATACTATGCACACACACGTATCTTGGACGAAAGCCCAGAACGTGACAGCCGTTTGGCTCTTTGCTACGCAACAGCAACAGTCCTCAAAGAAGCTCTTCGCCTTCTCGGTGTTGAAGCTCCAGACGAGATGTAATCTATACTTAAAACGCCTAAGGGCGTTTTTTTAATTGCCAAAAAAAGAACCCAACACATGGTGTTGAGCTCTTTTGGAGATTATGAAAAAGAAAAGTTCGTTGTTCTACAAAAAGTGTAAGCCAACGAGATTCACTGAACTACGTTCAGTAAAAGTTATTTAGGAGACTTAGAGTATAACTTGCCTTCCTTAAAGAAACCTTAAATCGCAGAAAAAAATCCCCTAAGGGATTTTCACAGCAGTTCAAAGACCACTGAAAAGATACGATTGTACAGGCTTCCCAACCTCTTCTTCCTAATCCTCCAAGGTGACCGCTTGTCCAATAGAATCTTTATATAACTATATTACCTTGTTTTGGAAGGGTTTTCAAGTATTTTCTTAAAATTCCCTAATAAAAGCTCAAAAAACAAGAAAAAAGCCTAGATTTCTAGACTTTCTTCGGGGAGATTAGTTATGAAAAAGTTTTTTTTACTACTAGCTCACCAAAGCTAGTTGTTTTATTAGGATGGTTATAATATAAACTAATAAACTTAAAACTTGCTTAAAGTTTTATTCTCTTGCTTCACTTTTTAAAATAATAAGCAAAATAAGTAATAGTAAGGACCCACTAGGGATATCCATATCTAAAAACCAAGAGGGGGCTTTGATACTTCCAAGATCATTCATGATGCGGATGATATTATAGGCAATGCTTACTATTAAGAGGCTAAGTTCCGGTAAATAGTTAAGTCGTCCTTTTAAGATTGCTAACTTCTCCTTTCTGATAGTTTTCTTACGATGACCCTATTATAAGGCTGAAAAAGAAACAAAACTAGTGACATAAATGTCACCATCAAAAAAAGCAGGGCAAACCTGCTTTCTGTTATTTTGTTTAGATTAGTCACCCAAACCGATGCGTTCGAAGATTTCATCAACACGTTTAGTGTAGTAAACTGGGTTGAAGATTTCGTCGATTTCTTCTTGAGTGAGGCGTGATGTTACTTCTGGATCTGCTTCAAGAAGTGGCTTGAAGTCTACTTGGTTATCCCATGATTGGGCAGTCTTTGGTTGAACAAGATCGTAAGCTTGCTCACGTGTCATGCCTTTTTCAATCAAAGTAAGCATAGCACGTTGGCTGAAGATAAGACCAAATGTAGAGTTCATGTTGCGAATCATGTTTTCTGGGAAGACTGTCAAGTTCTTAACGATGTTTCCGAAACGATTGAGCATGTAGTCAATCAAGATTGTTGTGTCTGGTGCGATGATACGCTCAGCTGATGAATGTGAGATATCACGTTCGTGCCAAAGGGCTACATTTTCATAGGCTGTTACCATGTGACCACGGATCACACGCGCAAGACCTGTCATGTTTTCAGAACCGATAGGGTTACGTTTGTGAGGCATTGCTGAAGATCCTTTTTGACCTTTAGCAAAGAACTCTTCCACTTCACGTTGTTCTGATTTTTGAAGACCACGAATCTCTGTTGCCATACGCTCAATAGAAGTTGCGATGCTCGCAAGAACTGCAAAATACTCAGCATGAAGGTCACGAGGAAGGACCTGTGTAGAGATTTCTTGAGCACGGATACCCAATTTGTCGCAGACGTATTTTTCAACGAATGGTGGGATGTTGGCAAAGTTACCAACCGCACCAGAAATCTTACCAGCTTCCACACCAGCAGCAGCATGCTCGAAACGCTCGATGTTACGTTTCATTTCGCTGTACCAAGTTGCCAATTTAAGACCAAAAGTTGTAGGCTCAGCGTGCACACCGTGCGTACGACCCATCATGATAGTGAACTTGTGTTCTTTCGCTTTGTCAGCGATGATGTTAAGGAAGTTTTCAAGGTCCTTGCGGATGATATCGTTGGCTTGTTTGTAGAGGTAACCATAGGCAGTATCTACTACGTCAGTAGAAGTCAAACCATAGTGAACCCACTTACGCTCTTCACCAAGCGTTTCAGAAACCGCACGTGTGAAGGCAACCACATCGTGACGAGTTTGCTGCTCGATTTCCAAAATACGGTCGATGTCAAAGTCCGCTTTTTCACGAATCAAAGCCACATCTTCCTTAGGGATTTCCCCCAACTCAGCCCATGCTTCGTCAGCCAAGATTTCCACCTCAAGCCAAGCACGGTATTTATTTTCTTCAGTCCAAATGTTCGCCATTTCTGGGCGAGAGTAACGTTCGATCATGTTTCTTTTACCTCTTTAAACTAGTCTATGATAACTTTAGCCGCCAATAAATATACTTCTCCATCCTCTTCATAAACTTCTCCCAAACTAACAATTAAAAAGAGTTCTGGTATCTCTCCCTTAGGTAAGTTTTCATCATTAGGAAAATCTGGATCAGTAACTGTTAGATAATAGTTTAACAAATCTCCTTTACTATTCTTATATTGAAATTTTATTTTTGGATGATTTTTTCTCTCACCATTAAATTCATTTATCTCAAAACTTGCATTATAAACTTTGATGAATGATAAAGATTTGTGTTTAATATTATTACTATTATAAAAATTCAATCTATTTTCTATTTTTATTGATGGCCTACCTGGATGAGCTCCTCTAGGGCGCTGATTGATTCCCAAAATTGTATTTGTACAATCACATCCCCACTTATTAATAATATCCGGCCATGTCATTCGTCCAAGTAATTTTACATAATATTGCTCATCAATAAGAACGTTCTCAGGTTGGTGTTCCACATCACTTTCTTCAGATAATAACTCTATTTCAATTATATCTAACTCTCTACATTCATAACCATCTTTTGTTATTAAATCTTCACTATCAATAACTCCTCTACTATTCTCCAAGCGGACCCATTCTCCACTATCAATATCCCTACCTGCTACACAAAAACCATTATGTTTATCAGATTTTGTTAAAATAACTACTCTTCTATTCATATTTACTTCCTCATAAATGGACAACTTTACATTCTATCCTTTTTACAATCTCATCAACAAGTAATCTCCTATGACAATGTTCAGGAGTATGTTCAGAACAAAGTATAACTACTTTTGAATAACCACAATAATTTTTTATAAAATTATCAACCATACCACGAGTCTGAATAAGTTTATTATACTTAAGCTCATAGTCATCCCAACTCATATTTCCCTTTTTGTAATCACTCAAAATATCCTTTGTAGGCGCATAATTTATTTCATGTACATATTCACAATTTGCTAGTTTTCTTAAAAAATAAGGTAAATCTCTTCCTTTTGAAAAACCAGCTAACTGAGATTGGTTATTCAACCGAGTATCAATTAGTACTTCTATTTCTTCATTAATAATTTTTTCAAAGAAATCTTCTGCAGATTTTTTCGTAAAACCAATAGTGTAAATAATCATTTCTAATGCTCTCATTCTAAAAGATTCTATAACCTATTTTTTCATTTAAATCATGATAGGCATCCTTAAGATATTCAGAATCATTCTTTTCAATAATTTCTAGTGATTCATTAGAATCTGCTACATCATCAAAACAGACCTCACAATCTCCTTTTCCAAATAAATCTAATGTTCCTTGCCCCTTTACAAAATCTTCACGGGGCTTTTGTTTATTTATCTTAATAATGTACGAATTCAATATATCCTTAGACATTTGACTCTGTGTTTTTATACTACCATCAGCTAAAATATGATAAGTTTCTATCCCATCTAACTCTAAATCTCTAGCAACCATAATTGTTCTATGACAGTCAATGGGATCCTTTTCTGTACACATTAATGCAATATTATGTTCAGTGATACCTCTGGATATTAATCCTTTTTTCGCTTTCAAAAATGGTACAGTTTTACACCACAATTCAAAATCTAGATAACCGTTAGGGTAACAATATCGATACTGTTCTCCCAATTGACGAGCTCCGAAATATTCTCCCATCTCATAGTAAGAGATTCCATATTTAGGTAATTTCTCCTTCAAATTACTAGAATTATACTGTGGAGCATAAGCTGAAAAAGGAACACTCCTAACATCAAACACCCAATCAATATTATATCTTTGCAATCGTTCAACCAAATAGGTGAAATCATAACTAGAATGACCGATTGTAAACAATCGCTTCATAGAATAGCCTCTCTTCTAAGTTTTATATTTGTATGTTTAGTTCAGAAAAGGTTCCGTAGTACTTTGAGACTCTTATATTATCAGTTGACATCTGTACCCAAATTCAGTCACATCATTTAGTTCATTCCTAAACAAAGTTGCATGAACCATTTTGAAAGTCCTAACTGGTTTCTATTTTACCATACCTCTGGAGGCTACACCTTAGATTTTTTGTAACTTAAGCTCTAAGTAATTCACCATATGTTTCTTGCCCATAGACCATGTCACGTTTCGGTAAGTACAAATGTCTGACGTTCTCTTTTGGTTTTGTCCTATCAAATATTCAACATTCTGATTTAATCGCGAGACCTAATATCTTTGCTTTCTATGTTTATGTATAATATTCTCTTGATATTGTACATAAATTAAGCGACGTAAGAATCCCTTATTCTAACTCCTCTTTCCCAATCCACACTGATGGATAGTGATCGAGTGTATTCAAATCAGTATCCATCGGCAAATCATAGATAGCTAAATAGTTTTCAGGATATTGAGCAACCAACTCTTCATACTTAGCTCTCACTTTTTCGTGATTGCTACTAGCATACAAGACTTCGACGACTGCTCCAGTCTTATCTTTTTCAACAAATGCGTTGACGATGAGTTGAATCATAAAATCTCCTAAATCGAAATTCCCTTCATATTTGCTTCCAGAATGGGCATCTCAATACCTAACTCCTGACCAGTCTGATAAACACTTTGACAACAATAGAAGATGTCCTGTTTATCATTGTGCAAGGTCATAATTTTTCGGGTCAGCTCATTTTTCGCAAACATGACTTTCATGGCTTTTCCTGCTATCCAAGCGGGAATTTTGTATGGCAAGAGTTCGGCTTTGTAAAGCTTCAAATTCACACCACGCGCTTCTACGACTTTCAAAGCTTCTCGAATGGCCTTAATGGCCAATGATAATTCCGAAGAACTATTCATCAAGTTCAAAGCCAATTCTTCTGGATTTTCCAAATTTCCTGAACGTGCAGCTGTCGAAGTAACACCCGCATTAATCGCCATGTGAATCCAAATCCACTCGACCATATCATGAGGAACTTCCCACTTCAAATCTGCAGAACTCAACAAAGTCGTCAAATCAGAATAGTTAGAAATGTACGCTTTTTGCTCACTTTCGAGCATTAAATGGTCAAACAAGACACCATCCAAATGGTCCTCTTGCATGTGACCTCCAGCTGTTGGAAAGGCCAGAATATAGTCATAATCTCCTGCCCACTCTTGGACATCTTTTCGTGTATTCCAGAAATTGCAGAAGAAAACGAGGGTGCCTTTGATATTATTTTTTCGCAAGGTTTCCACGGCTTCTTTGACAAAACCATGACGAACACTGAGAAAAATAAAATCATATTCCGAATCAGCTTTCGCCACATGAACCTCATAGGTATCATGCTTGTTCTCACCTTTGGAATGATAGCGACCATCTAGCAAATCAACCGAGAGGGATTTGGGAGCATTGTTCCGCTTACTGTCTCTAAGGACATGTTCTACTTGATGACCTGCTTTTTGAAAAGCATAGGCATAAGTCGTTCCAATGACTCCGAGTCCTAGGATTGCTATTTTCACCTAAAAATCAATTCCTTTCCCGAACTCAACCACATTGTCTGGATCATTACTAAACAAAGTCACATGACCCATTTTGCGATTGTGCTTCGCTTCTAGTTTACCATACATGTGGAGGTGGGCGCTTGGATTTTCTGTGACATAACGCTCAGCTGCTTCGACGTGTTGGCCGAGGACGTTGAGCATGACAGCTGGTGCATGGAGATGGATTGCTGGAAGTGGTGCTCCGAGAACGCCCAAGATATGTGTGTCAAACTGTGAAAAGTCACAAGCTTCGATTGAGTAGTGGCCAGAATTGTGTGGGCGTGGTGCGATTTCGTTGACGATGATGTCATCAGCTGTCGCAAACATTTCCACACAGAGGGTACCAGAGAGGTTAAGTTGTTCAGCAATCTTCACAGCCATAGCTTTAGCTTTCTCAGCTAGACTATCAGAAATGCGAGCAGGCACGATGGTTTTAGAGAGGATATTGTTGCGGTGGATATTTTCCTGAACTGGGAAAACTGTCACATCCTTGCCGTTACCAGACACGATGACTGAAATTTCAAGGTCGAAGTTGACGAACTCTTCCAAGACACACTCTGCTGAGTTAGCAAGTGCATTTGCCTCTTCCAAATCGTCGGCTGATGTGATGACTTTTTGACCGTGGCCATCGTAACCACCTGTCGCAGTCTTGAGGACGTATTTTTTAGAAAGGTCAATATCTTCCAAATCAAGGCTAGATGTCACGACCTTGTAAGGTGCAACTCTCACTTGGGCCTTGTTTGAGAGGAAGTCCTTTTCAAAGATACGGTTTTGTGAAATGCGAAGCAGGTCTGTCCCTTGTGGGAGCTGACCGTCTTTGATAACAGCGTCAAGGCCATCAGCGTCGACATTTTCAAACTCATAAGTGAGAACATCACAGCGGTCCGCCAACTGGCGAAGGGCGTCTACGTCGTCGTAGGGTGCCACGATAACCTCAGACACACGAGAAGATGGACAATCTGCTGCAGGATCAAGGGTGATAACCTTGTGGCCCATGTAGACAGCTGAAATAGCCATCATCTGACCGAGCTGGCCACCACCGATGATACCAATGGTTTTAGTTGAGCTCATTTGTAGACTCCTCTGCGATTTTTCCTTGTTCTTCAGCAAAGTTAGCAAGTGCATCCGCAATGGCCTTGTCTTCTACTGAGAGGAGACGGAGGGCAAAGAGGGCAGCGTTTGTCGCACCAGCTTCACCGATAGCCATGGTTGCGACAGGTACACCACCCGGCATCTGAACGATAGAATAGAGCGAATCTACACCGCTAAGAGCACGTGATTTGACTGGCACACCGATGACTGGAAGGGTTGTTTTAGCAGCAACCATACCTGGCAAGTGAGCAGCGCCACCAGCACCAGCGATGATGACCTTGATGCCACGGCTACGTGCTTCTTCGGCATGTTTGAACATGAGGTCTGGTGTACGGTGAGCGGAAACAACTTTCTTTTCGTAAGCAACACCGAAGTTGTCGAGGACTTCAGCAGCTTTTTGCATGGTTGCCCAGTCGGATTTTGAGCCCATGATGATGGAAATTACTGGTTTAGTCATAATTTTTCCTTTTTCTTCCTTTTTTGACAATCACCTTAGGTTGTGAGGGACGGCAGCAGCCACCAAAGGTGTCTCATGCCTAAATCGGAAGCCTTAAGTCTTCCGATTTCACTAAACGATTGGCTTTGTCAGCCAATCGTTTTTTCACAACAGTGGTGATTGTCGCTCATTAGCTCGCTTTCGCTCGCCTTTTACGACCTACGGTCGCTGATTATTTGTTTGCTTTGCTACCGATATCGTTTCGGTAGAAGAGGCCTTCTGTGTTTTGTTTGTTGAGTTCGTTGTAGATGATGTTTTGGCCGTCTTTGACGGTGTCTGCTGTTGTGACTAGCATGTAGACACGTCCGCCGTTTGAGAGAAGATCTTGGCCATTTTCAGCGAATTTAGCACCGGCATAGTAAGTGATGATGTCGCCTTCTGTCTTGGCTGGAAGCTTGACACCCTTCTCATAAGCCAGTGGGTAGCCGTTTGAGGCTACAACCACACCAAGTGTCACACCCTTGTCCGTCCAAGTGATAGTTGGCTCTTTGCCTTCCAAAATATCGGTGATATTTTGTGCAAAGTCAGAGGTCAAACGAGGCAAGATGATTTGTGTTTCAGGATCGCCAAAGCGTGAGTTGAACTCGATGACTTTAGGGCCGTCAGCTGTCAAGATAAGTCCCGCGTAAAGGACACCAGTGTAAGGACGACCTTCTTTGATCATGCCTTCAAGAACTGGCTTGACAATGGTGTCAACCGCTGTATCAACCACACTCTGTGGCAAGTGAGGAACTGGCGCATAGGCACCCATCCCACCAGTGTTAGGACCCTTGTCGCCATCATAAGCACGTTTGTGGTCCTGAGCCGTTGGCATAATGTAGAACTTGTCCCCATTGACAAAGGCAAAGAGAGAGAACTCTTCCCCGTCAAGGAATTCCTCGATGACCACACGCGCACCTGAATCACCGAATTTATTGTCCAAAAGCATCTCGTGAGCGGCTTCAACTGCTTGCTCAACCGTTTCAGCAACGACGACACCTTTCCCAAGGGCCAAACCGTCTGCCTTGACGACGATTGGAGCACCTTTTTCCTCGATGTAGGCCTTGGCTTCCTCGAAATCTGAAAATGTGCCATAGGCTGCTGTCGGAACGTCGTATTTGACCATGATTTCCTTAGCGAAATCCTTAGACCACTCCAGCTCAGCCGCAGCCTTTGTCGGACCAAAGGCTTTGAGACCAGCTACATTGAAATCATCCACGATACCAGCTGCAAGGGCATCATCTGGACCGATAAAGGTCCAAGCAATATCGTTGACTTTTGCGAAGTCAATCAGCTTAGAATGTTCGGAAATTCCGATATTGATCAAATCCAGACCATCTAATCGCATCCCGTCATTACCAGGAGCCACAAAAACCTGCTCAACGTCTTTAGACTCCAACAATTTCTTAGCAATCGCATGCTCACGACCGCCAGATCCAACAACCAAAAGTTTCATTTGAAAGATACCTCAATATCAAATAAGACTAGGGGCAAATGCCCGTTAACGACAATCATTCGGAAAAATTAGCAATTTTCACGAATTATACATAACCATTATAACATATTTGTTCGGAGATATGGGTGTGTATCCAAATTTGAACATAAAAAAGGCATCCCTTCAGGTAGCGGAATGTACTGCTCCCTCAAAGCTAGACAATTTATCATAACGAAAAAGTAGTAAGTACTTTCTCCCGTCGGAGATTTCCTCACTACTAATCTTAATTTTTTTATAACAACTTGATATAGTCGCTTTTAGAACTAAAGATGTGGGAGACTACAATCTCTTTTCTACTTTCGTCTATAAAATAAAGTATGACATAGCGTTTAACGACAAGTGCTCGTGTCTCAAATGTGTCATTGATTCTTTTACCATAACGTTGATCTGCATTAAAACCAGCCTCAGGAAAAGTCTTCAAACTTTCCATTCCTTGCAAAAGCTTCGAAACTATCTTCTTGGCAGCAGTTTCATTAGAAAGTACATCACGAATGTAGTCATATATACTTCTCAAAGAAGAGCGAGCACGCTTAGTGAGTGAAAGACTATAGGTTGTATTCATCCTTAACCTCCTCAAGGGGTATTATATTACCCGCCTGATACTCAGCTACACTCTCTGCTACTTCAGCTTTAAGCTGCCTAAACAGTCTTTCTTTTAGCAATTCATCCTCCGTCATTACTGGTATTTGCTCGGTAGCAACAATCGTCTCCAAAAACAAATTAAACGATTTACTCATATCTAAATTATTTGCCTTTACAATTTTTCTTGCCCTTTCCAACAAAATCGGGTTAGTTTGGAAATTTACTTGAACACGCTTCTCTACAACAGTCATAATTAACTCCTTATATATTATTTTATATAATTATATATAGTTTTTTGAAAATAGACAAATTATCTTCATTTTCCAGAAAAACTACGAATAGGTAGGTGGAGGTTAAAAATGAAGAAAAAATTACTTAATTGTCTTTTACCGCTAGCTTGTCTAGCGACTGTTTCGGTTTCGTGTAGCTCCTCTGCTCAGGCGGCTGTCCTCGGAGATGACTACCCTTCCTCTTGGAAATATGGAGGCTTCGGCGTTGATCCTTGGACTATGTACTGGCGTCAGTGTACATCCTTTGCGGCCTATCGCCTCAGTAACACCAATGGTTTCAACCTACCTGTAGGCTATGGGAATGCCATTACATGGGGAAGCATCGCACGTGCCAATGGTTACCGTGTCGACATGAATCCTGCCGTTGGAAGTATCGCTTGGTTTTCAGACGGTGTCAACGGAGCTGGATATATGGGACATGTTGCTTGGGTAGCCGAGGTAAATGGTGATCAGGTGACTATTGAAGAATACAACTATAATGCTGGGCAAGGGCCTGAGAAATACCATAAACGCAGTTTCCATAAGAGTCAAGTGTCTGGTTATATCCACTTTAAAGACCTCGAATCAGGAGCTCAAACTAGTAATCCAACCAACTCTTCTATCAAAGTTGGCGATACTGTCCGATTTACAGGTACTTTCCGTGTAACATCTATAGTAGGAAATAACATCACCAGCCAAGATTTAGCAGGAGGCACACCAACCAAACACAATATCGTTGATCCTGGACCTGTTCTTGAAGTTGATGGACAAGGCAATCCAACTTCAGACCAGTACCTCAATCCTGGTGAGACCTTTACTATTCCAGGTAACTTCAAAGTGCTAGCCATTGACCCACCTAGCGATGGCGTCCTCGTCCAAATCGGAAATCGCAAGACTTGGGTAACCCAGTCTGTCCTTGAAAAGGTTTAAATCTATTGAACAATCGTGAGAACGGTTGTTTTTTTGATACTATGAAATCATAACCATCCGTCTAATGATATGATATCAGAACGGGTGACTTGCTCTTCGGCTGAAAGCCTCTGCTACCGGCCGAGGCCTAAAGGCCCACCAAATGGTTTCCCTTTAGCACCACCTTTGCTAGCTGACCCGACTAGCGGATCTCTTTAATACTACTTTCTTTTATTCTTCTCACCTGTAAACGGATCATACTCCTCAAAAAGACTGAGCTGATCTGCTATCACGTCTTCTTGTATCGGAACCACTAGCACAGCTAGTGGTTTTCGTGAGACAACAAAAAAGCCCAGCGGATGCTGAGCTCTTAGGAGATTTATGAAAAAGAAAAGTTTTTTAGGATGGTATTAGTATAACTTGGAGAACTTAAAGGAAACTTAAGGCATCTAAAAAACATCCAATTTCTTGGATGCTTTGTAAATTCTTAATGACGGAAATGACGAACGCCTGTAAAGATCATTGTCAAACCATGTTTATCAGCCGCTTCGATTGACTCTTGGTCACGCACTGAGCCACCTGGTTGGATGATAGCCTTAATACCTGCCTTGGCGATTTCTTCCACGTTATCTGCAAATGGGAAGAAGGCATCTGAAGCAAGAACAGCGCCATCAAGACGGTCTTTAGCTTGGTCAATGGCGATACGGACTGAAGCCACACGGTTAGTTTGACCAGGGCCAACACCAAGTGTCATGTGGTCGTTAGTCACGATGATACCATTTGATTTGACGTACTTGATAGCTTTCCAAGCAAACTCAAGAGCTGTCGCTTCTGTTTCAGTTGGTTGGCGTTTCGTAACCACTTGCCAGTCAGCTGGACTTTCTTTAACAACATCTTGGTTTTGAACGAGAAGTCCACCGACAACACCAGTGTATTCTGCTTCTACTTCGCTAGCATCTTGAGCGTCAAATGGCAACTCAAGGATACGCAAGTTTTTCTTCTTGGTTGTCAAGATTTCAAGCGCTTCGTCTGTGTAGCTTGGTGCAATGATGATTTCAAGGAAAACACCATGCATTTTCTTAGCTGTCGCAGCATCAACTTCACGGTTGAGGACTACAATACCACCGAAGATTGACACTGGGTCAGCTTCATAAGCGTAGTCCCAAGCTGTTTCAATGTCATCAGCTTGACCGATACCACATGGGTTCATGTGTTTGAGAGCCACAACTGTTGGACGGTCTTTGAAATCACGGATGATACGGATAGCAGCATCAGCATCACGGATATTATTGAATGACAATTCTTTACCGTTAAGTTGTTTAGCTGAAGCAATTGAGTAAGCCGTTGGCAAACCTTTTTGGTAGAAGTCTGCGTCTTGTTGCGGGTTTTCACCGTAACGCATTGGTTGCTTGAGGTCATAAGTCAAAGTGAGTTTTTCAGGTTTTGTTTCACCCACTTGAGCTGTGAAGTATTCCGCAATCAAAGCGTCGTATGAAGCTGTGTGACGGTATACTTTCGCTGCCAAACGTTGGCGAGTTTCGTAGCTTGTTTCGCCGTTTGCTGACAATTCATCAAGAACAACAGCATAGTCAGCAGGGTCTACAACAACTGTCACGCTAGCATGGTTTTTAGCTGCTGAACGAAGCATTGATGGACCACCGATATCGATGTTTTCAACTGCGTCAGCGTAAGTTACGTCTGGTTTGAGAATGGTTTCCTTGAATGGATAAAGGTTTACCACAACAAGGTCAATCAATTCGATATTATTGTCCTTAGCCGCTTGAAGGTGGCTATCGAGGTCACGACGAGCGAGGAGACCACCGTGGATATTTGGGTGGAGAGTCTTCACACGTCCGTCCATCATTTCTGGGAAACCAGTCACATCGTCAATGGCGATAGTGTCTACCCCAGCATTGTCAAGGGCAACCTTGGTACCACCTGTTGAGATGATGTCCCAACCGAGTTTTTTGAGTTCTTGGGCAAATTCAACGATGCCCGCTTTGTCTGAGACTGAAATAAGTGCTCGTTTAGTCATTTTCTTTCTTTTCCTTTTTTAAAAAAGTTCTTTATCTGCTACAGTCGAAAATTTTCTTTCAGCTCTAGCACTTTCTTATTTTCTCGCTACACCCAAACTATCCAACACTTCTGGATAGAGTTTGTACTCTGCTTCGTGGATGCGAGTTTCGAAAGTATCAAGGGTATCACCTTCAAGGCGTGGCACACGGACTTGTTTGATGACCTTTCCGGTATCAACGCCAGAATCCACCCAGTGAATGGTCACACCAGACTGATCCACGCCAGCATTCCAAGCATCCTCAATACCATGAGCCCCTGGAAATTCAGGGAGATAAGCCGGGTGAATATTGATAATACGGCCTTCGTAAGCTGCTAGCAAGGTTGGGCCGACGATTTTCATATAACCGGCCAAACAAACCAAATCAATCTGGTGATCATCCAAGAGTTTGACGATAGCTTCTTCATAAGACGCTTTATTGTCAAATTCCTTGAGTTCAAAGGCATGGCTAACCACATTAAGATTCTTGGCACGTTCCAAGACATAGGCATTACGGTGATCTGAAAAAACAAATTCTACTGGAAATTGTTCCGCAATCACCTGAAAGTTTGAGCCGTTGCCAGAGGCAAAAACAGCAATCTTCATATTCGATACAAAGGGACGTTTCGGCTAGCCGAACAGTTTCGTAGAAAAATAGGAAATCATTGCTGGGTGCTTGCACACAAAATGATTTCTCTTTTTTCCTAGAAAATGAGTCCCGTGTTCAGTTAGGCTTACTAACCAAACACTCCTTTCTACAATTTCTCCGTACAAAATGGTGATAGCACCATTATTTAATCACCACACTAGCGCCATCTTTCTTCACAATACGACCGATTTCATAAACAGGTTCGTCAAGAAGTTCTTTGACACGTTCCACATTTTCCGGTTTAACCGCAAGCATGAGACCAATACCCATGTTGAAGATTTCAAACATTTCTTCGTGTTTGATTTCACCATATTTTTCAAGAGCTTTGAAAATTGGAAGAACTGGCACTTTGCTTTCGTCAATTTCAGCAGCCAAGTCATCTGAGAACATACGTGGCACATTTTCGATGAAACCACCACCTGTGATGTGGGCAATTCCATTCACCAATTCTTCTTTGATGAGTGGCAAAGCCGCTTTGACGTAGATACGAGTTGGTTCAAGAAGAACGTCTTTAAGTTTTTTGCCTTCAAGTTCTGGGAGAACTTCTTCACCTGTGTAATCCGCAAAGACACGACGCACGAGTGAGTAACCGTTTGAGTGGATACCGCTTGAGGCAAGTCCAAGAAGCACATCACCTTCAGCCACTTTTGAACCGTCAATGATTTGTGATTTTTCAGCGATACCTACTGCGAAACCAGCCAAGTCATAGTCGTCTTCACCGTACATACCAGGCATTTCAGCAGTTTCACCACCGATGAGGGCGGCACCAGCCTGCACACAACCTTCAGCCACACCAGCAACGACCTGTTCCAATTTAGCTGGTTCATTTTTACCAGTTGCTACGTAGTCAAGGAAGTAAAGGGGCTCAGCACCTGCAGCGATAATATCGTTAACACACATAGCCACACAGTCTTGACCGATAGTATCGTGTTTATCGTACTTGATAGCAAGCATGAGTTTAGTACCGACACCATCTGTACCTGAAATCAAAACGGGCTCTTTGACACCTGTTTTTGAAAGGTCAAACATACCACCGAAGCCACCGAGAGCTCCCATGACACCTGCACGCTCTGTACGGGCAACATGTTTTTTGATACGTTCAACAACTTCATAACCTGCTTCAACGTCCACACCCGATTGGGCATACGCATTTTTATTTGTCATTTGTTTATTCCTTTTCTTTTTTCGAGAAAAATACTAGTCAGGTCTCCAGCTTTGACTCCATAGGGCAAAGCGTCTACTGACAAATGCTTTAGCTTTTAGTCAGTAGTTAGACGTGGAGCGTAAGCATTTTTAGACATAATTTTTTACTCTTTTTTCCTTCTAGACTACTCTTAATAGAAAGAAGTGTGTTCTTTCAAACTTTCCAAATAGCGTTCTTCGTAATCGTACAATGGTGTTGGATATTTACCATCGAAGTAAGCCACACAAAGGCCACCGTTTGGTGCATCTGTGTCAATTCCAATAGAATCAATCAAGCCATCAATTGATAAGTAAGTCAAGCTATCCGCACCGATGATTTCTCGTGTTTCCTCAACTGTATGATTGGCCGCAATCAATTCCTTACGTGTTTGAATATCGATACCGTAGAAACATGGATAGGCAAGGGCTGGACTACCGATTGCTACGTGAACCTCTGTTGCTCCTGCTTCTTTTAGCAAATTAACGATACGACGTGAGGTCGTCCCACGTACAATAGAATCGTCAATCATAACCACACGTTTGCCTTTAACAACACCTGATACGGCAGAGAGCTTCATACGAACCCCTTGCTCACGTAATTCTTGTGTTGGTTGGATAAAGGTACGTTGAGTGTATTGGTTTTTAATCAAGCCCATTTCATTTGGCAAGCCTGATTCTTCTGCAAATCCCATGGCTGCGCTAAGTGATGAATTAGGCACACCAACTACAATATCTGCTTCATGTTTGAATTCACGTGCCAATTGAGCACCCATACGTTTACGAGCTGTATGGACATTGACCCCTTGGATATTTGAATCAGGACGGGCAAAGTAAATATACTCCATTGAGCAAACAGCCAATTGGGTGTCCGTTGTATAGTTATCGTAAGTAATGCCATTATCATCGATGATAACAACCTCACCTGGATTCACATCGCGAATCCACTCTGCTCCAACCACTTCAAAGGCACAGGTTTCAGATGAAACCACAATAGCTCCATTGGCCATCTTACCAATAGAAAGGGGACGGAAACCATTTGGATCCAAGGCTGCAATGAGCTTGTCCTCAAGCATGAGGAGGTAAGCAAATCCACCTTTAACAGTGTTCAAGGCTTCTTTCACCTTACCCATGAAGGATGGGTTATGGCTACGACGAATCAAGTGGGCCAAAATTTCTGAGTCAGAAGTCGAGTTAAAGATTGCACCATTTTTTTCCAACTCACGTCTAAGTGACTCTGCATTAGTCAAGTTCCCGTTGTGGGCAAGTCCAAACTGATTGTCATAAAACTTAAACAAGAAAGGTTGAATATTGTCTACAGAAGCTTCACCAGCAGTCGCATAACGAACATGACCGATAGCAGCTGTTCCAGTTAGCTTGTCCAAGTTGGCTGGATCACGAAAAACTTCTGAGAGAAGCCCCATATCACGATGACGCTTCAATTGACCCGCATCATTTGAGAGAATTCCTGCTCCCTCTTGACCACGGTGTTGGAGACTGTGAAGTCCGAAATAAGTTAATTTGGCAGCATCTGGGTGACCCCAGATACCAAAAACACCACATTCTTCATTAAGAGATTTAACTTCGTATGTCATTTTTTATACCTTTTATTTTTGATATTTTCCTTATGCAAGGCGAACGAAAAACTGTTTCTAGCCTCTCATTTCACTAATTGGAACTTAAGGTTTCAAGCTCTTTAAAACTACTGCTACATTGAAAAATATCATTACTGAGTGCACTTGACACTCTATTATTTTCCAGTAAAGTATTTAACCGCTGACGCAAAGAGGTGTTGGTCTTTATTTCCTGGAATATTTTGGAAGAGACCCTCTTCGAAACGTTCTGAGTGACCCATCTTACCAATAATTTGACCGTTCTTGCTTGTGATACCTTCGATTGCATTGACAGATCCGTTAGGATTGTATTTAGAATCCATGCTTGGTTTACCTTCGAAGTCAACATATTGGGTAAAGATTTGACCATTGTCACGAAGCTCTGCAAATTCCTCAGCTGTCACGACAAATTTACCTTCACCGTGTGATACTGGGATGGCATGGATGTCACCAACTTCTACTCCAGCAAGCCATGGTGAGTTCGTGTTGGCAATACGTGTTTCAACCATCTTAGCCACGTGTTGGTTGGCATCATTGTAGAAGAGTGTTGGACTCGTGCTGCTTGCATCTTCAAAGTTACCGTATGGAAGAAGACCTGATTTAACAAGGGCTTGGAATCCGTTACAGATACCAATAATCAAACCACCACGTTCGATGAAGCTATCAATAGCTGCACGTACTTTTTCATTGAGCAAGATGTTAACGATAAATTTAGCTGATCCATCTGGTTCATCCGCTGCTGAGAAGCCACCTGCAAAGAAGATAATGTTAGCTTTTTCGATATTGTCAACCATGATGTCAACAGACTTGACAATAGCTTCTTCATTAAGTGTTACAAATGGTACCAAGTTAACTTTTGCACCTTCTTTTTCAAAGGCCTTAGCTGAATCGTACTCAGAGTTAGTACCTGGGAATACTGGAATGTAAACCACTGGTGTCTCAACTGTTTCTTTAGCTTTAATCACAGCATCTGATGCCACAGCTGGTACTTCTTCCAACTCAGTTGCTTGTGCAAATTCCGTTGGGTAAACCTCTTCCAATTTACCTTGGAAGGCACTGTCAAGTTTGTGTCCATCAAGCGTTACACCATTGACAGTAAGTGTAAAGTCAGCTGCTGTTTGTCCAATCTTGGCAATACCTGCAATTTCTTCAGGCGATGTGAAGATGAATCCGCCCAATTGGGCTGTCAAGCTGGTGTCAAGGTCAGCTAATTCGACGTTAGCACCGATATGGTTCCCAAATGTTGCAAGGGCAAGAGCTTCAAGGACACCACCATATTTGACAGCTGATGCTGCTGTCACTTTGTGATCAGCTTGGATGGCTTCAAACTTAGCAAAGTTAGACTTGATAAGATCAAAGTCAATTTCTTGTGCCAAAGCTTGACCTGGGATGTAATAGATATTTTCACCAGCAGCTTTAAATTCTGGAGAAAGGACCTTACGGCTATCTGCAGTTGTGACACCAAAAGCAACTAAAGTTGGTGGTACTGTCAATTCTTCAAAGGTACCAGACATAGAGTCTTTCCCACCGATAGATGGCAACCCAAGTTGAATCTGAGCTTCAATGGATCCAAGAAGAGCTGATACTGGTTGACCAAAACGCTCTGCTTGTTTATCCATACGCTCGAAGTATTCTTGATAAGAGAAACGAGCCTTAGACCAGTTTGCACCAGCAGCAACCAAACGAGCGGTTGCTTCGATGACCGCATAAGCAGCACCATGATATGGAGACCATTCTGCTACATAAGGGTTGAACCCTTGCGCCATAACAGAAGCAGTTGTTGTCACACCATGTTGGACTGGCAATTTCTGTACAGAAGCTTCAGTTGGTGTGATTTGGTAGCGACCACCAAGTGGGTGATTGACTGTTGAACGACCAACTGAGCTATCAAAGATGGTTTGTAAACCTTTTTGACTGGCATGGTTAAGGTCAGCCAAAACTTCAAGAGTATCAGCTTCAAGGGTTTCGGCAGAGGTTTGGCGTTCTTCTGGAAGATTAACATCCTTGTCAACCACCTTAGCATCTACAACCACACGCACACCGTTTGTATCAAGGAAACGACGTTCCAAATCAACGATGGTTTCGCCATTCCAGTGCATGACAAGATTTGGTTTTTCAGTCACTGTCGCAACGACAACAGCATCAATATTTTCTTTATTACATTCAGCAACAAAAGCGTCTACATCATCTGGACGAACCACTACAGCCATACGTTCCTGAGATTCAGAAATGGCAATTTCTGTACCGTTCAAACCTTGGTATTTCAATGGTACTTTGTCTAGATCAATTTCAAGACCATCTGCCAATTCACCGATAGCCACACAGACACCACCAGCACCAAAGTCATTTGATTTCTTGATCAGACGAGTCACATCCCCATTACGGAAAAGACGTTGAATCTTACGTTCTTCGATGGCATTCCCTTTTTGAACCTCAGCACCAGCTGTTTCAACAGATTCAACCGTTTGAACTTTAGAAGAACCTGTCGCACCACCGACACCATCACGTCCAGTCTTACCTCCGAGCAAGATAATCACATCACCTGCTTCAGGTTTTTCACGGACAACATTTTCCTTAGGAGCCGCACCGACAACGGCACCTAGCTCCATACGCTTAGCAACGAAACCTGGGTGGAAGTATTCACGAACATAGGTTGTTGCAAGACCAATTTGGTTACCGTATGAAGAATAACCGTGAGCCGCTGTTTTAGAAATCACTTGTTGTGGCAATTTACCAGCACGAGTTTCAGCAATTGGTGTTGTAATATCACCAGCACCTGAGATACGCATGGCTTGGTAAACGTATGAACGACCTGACAATGGGTCACGAATGGCTCCACCAATACAAGTAGCTGCACCACCAAATGGTTCAATCTCCGTTGGGTGGTTGTGGGTTTCGTTCTTGAACATGAGAAGCCATGGCTCTTTCACACCATTGACATCCACTTCAATTTCAACAGAGCAGGCATTGATTTCATCAGACACTTCCATGTCGTCCAAACGACCATTGGCACGCTCATAACGACCAAAAATAGTCGCCATATCCATCAAGGTTTGAGGTTTTTCGGTACGTCCCAACTCATCACGCATGGCAATATACTTGTCATAAGTCGCTTGCAATTGTTTTTCAAATTTAGAAGCAGAGAAGTCGATGTTTTTCAACTCAGTCTCGAAAGTTGTGTGACGACAGTGGTCAGACCAGTAAGTATCCAACACCTTAAGCTCAGTCTCAGTTGGCACACGACCAATAGACTTGAAGTAATCTTGAATGAATAGAAGGTCATCCACTTCCATTGCCAATCCTTGCTCTGCCTTATACTTAGCAAAATCTTCTGCCGTATAAGTTTCAAAGAAATCCAAACTTGGAATGGTCTTGTTAGACTCAGAGAAATCCTGTTTAGCAATGCCAACAGTGATGTCTTTGAAACGAGAATCCACTGGGTTCAAGAGGTAGTTTTTGACAGCTTCCAACTCATTCGCATCAATATCCTTGTTAACCAAGTAAAGTTGCGCTGTGTTCACCGTTACATCATTTGAACTACCAAGCAAAAGCAAAGCTTCCTGTGAAGATGCCGCACGTTGGTCAAATTGACCAGGCAAACTTTCGATAGCAAAGAAAGCATACTTCTCAAGATCAGCCTTAACCGCGGCTTCATCCAAAACAGTATCGGTCACTTGCTCAGAGAAAATATGTTTTTCCGCACGCGCAAACAAGTCCTCTGCCAAATTAAAGACATCGTAAACTTGAACAATACGAAGATCATTCAAAGTTTTCAACTGAAGATTATGCTTTAATTCTTTTACTAAAGAGTGAGATTTCACACGAAAATCAGCTTTTTTCTCAACGAAAATACGTTTATCCATTTTATTTCCTTTATCTATTTCTACTTAAAGATTGTAGTGAAGACCAAGTATTCTATTTGTAAAAGGCTACTTCAATCCTTGTAATTTTTCCAATACAACTTCATAAACATCTGTCAAGCTACCAAGATCACGACGGAAGACATCCTTGTCCATATGGTGCCCTTCAGCATCCCAAAGGCGGCAGTTATCTGGTGAAAATTCATCTGCCAAGATAATTTTGCCATCCTTATCAAAACCGAATTCCAATTTGAAGTCAATCAAACGAAGACCAATTTGTGCAAACCAATCTTTCAGCAATTCATTGATACGACGCGTTTCTTCCTTGATATAAGCAATTTGTTCATCATTGGCAATATCCAAGAACTTCACATGCTCATCATTGATGAATGGATCATCCAAATCATCGTTCTTATAGTAAAATTCAACGATAGGAGTTTTCAAGTCCAAACCTTCTTCCACGCCAAAACGTTTAGAAAAAGAACCCGCAGTCACGTTACGAAGAACAACCTCCAAAGGAATGATTTTCACTTTCTTGTTGAGTTGTTCTGTGTCAGAAATACGTTCGATAAAGTGAGTAGCTACACCCGCAGCATTCAATTTTTCAAAAATAAGAGACGAAATCTGATTATTTAGCACACCCTTTCCCTTAATAGTCTCCTTACGAGCACCATTAAGCATAGTTGCTTGGTCCTTATAGACCGACTTAATCACATTTTCGTCTTCTGTACTATAAATATCTTTAGCTTTACCAGTATAAATTAGTTGGTTTGACATGGTATTGTTCGCCTTTCAAGTTTATTCTTTCTAATTATACCACACCAGAATCCAAAAACCAATATATAGCAAACTTTATTACTTTAGTAAAAAAACAACGTTCGTCTTTTGATTGTTTTTTAGAGTTTCCTAATAAAAAATGTATAGAAAAAAGGAGTGTGACAGAACTAAATCCATATAACATTTAGTTTCTTGCCTCACTCCCACAAAATAACAATCATATAATACACAACTATTATACTCTTATCTAACTCTAGCTTTCTTATTCTTTATTCAATTTCTCAGACAAATAGTCCAACAAATCAGCTACCTTAACCATATGGTCAATAGTATCATCGGAAATCTCAAGAGCAAACTCATCCTCCAAATTAATAATGAATTCCATAAGCTCTATTGAATCCACACCCAAGTCATCTAATTTGGTGTCTTCGGTTAAAACAATGTCCTCTTTACCCATCTGCTCTTGAATCACGAGCTGCATTTTCTGAAGAATTTCTACTCTACTCATCAGTTAGCCTCCTCTTTCGGACTAAAGGCTTCAACTAGCTGCTCAACAACCTTAGTATCAAGCATCGTACGAACCTGCTTAATAGTGTAGTAAACTGCCTTAGCATCACTAGATCCATGACATTTTACTACGGGAGCTTTAAGACCAAAGAGAACCGCACCTCCGGCGCTAGAGTAATCCATAGTCTCTTTCATACCTTTTAGACTATCCTTCAATAGGAAGGCACCTAACTTAGCTTTAAGACCACCATTCATGATAGCTGACTTAAGAGTCTTCATGGCACCAAGTCCCGTTCCTTCAATTGCCTTAAGAACTGCATTTCCTGTGAAACCATCAGCGACTACTACATCAGCAGCTCCTGACATAATTTCACGCGCCTCAACATTACCAACAAAGTTAATACTTGGCTCCTTAGATAGGAGTTCAAAAGCCTCCTTACGAAGACTATCCCCCTTTGTTTCCTCAGTCCCATTATTAAGGAGACCTACACGAGGGTTGGCAATGCCACGCACATTTTTAGCATAGAAAGAGCCTAAAATAGCATATTGATGCAAATGACTAGCTGTATTTTCCGCATTTGCACCTAAATCAAGCATATCAAAGGGTTGACCAGTAAAACTTGGCATTGTTGACATAAGACCTGGACGCTCAACTCCCTTAATACGTCCGACCACGAAGAGACCTGCGGCAAGAAGGGCACCTGTATTTCCCGCAGAAATCACGGCACCTGCTTTTTTCTCCTTAACAGCTTGTGCACCTAAGACCATTGAAGCTTTTTTCTTCTTGCGAATAGCTTTAGCTGGCTCATCATCCGAATTTATCTTTTCATCAGTATGCACAATGCTCACACGTTCATTCGCTGTCAAATAAGTCTTGATTTTAGCTTCATCACCATAAAGCTGGATTTCAATATCTTTGAAATCTGCTATAGCTTGGTTGACTCCCTCTACAATTGCTTGTGGCGCATTATCGCCACCCATAGCATCTACTGCAATTACATGCATAGCATTCTCCCTCTCGTCCTCTGCCATAAAAAACAAACTCAGATTTCTTTCAATAAAATATTAGGTAACTAAAATAGACTAGTTCACTGTTTCTAGCAGAGTCTTTCAGCTTATTATCTTATTATTATAGCACGAACTGACCTGCATTTTAACCCCTGAGACTGAAAACCATTACTTTCCTGTTTCACGTGAAACAAAAAGAAGATAATGTCTAGTCAGCACTATCTTCTTTATTCATAATATGGCCCCAAGAATTTAGATTATCAATAAACTTCTTACTTTTAAGATGTATTCCAACATAATTATCATAGAGGTCATCGATAAAATATCGTAGCTTTCGTTTCATGTCATCCTTAACAGATATGCTTCTCAATTCTTCAAAGGAAAGCCCCTGAAAACGATCTAAAAGATAAGGCACATTAGGGTCCAAGTGACTACGCCTTTCATCCTCTGCATAGTGATTTGGACAAAGTAGCCCCGAGAACTTAAACGAGAAATCAAAAGGAAGGCCTACACGATGACAAAAGACACACTCGTGAAAATTCAAGCGTACGCCGAAACGGTCTAAAACCTGAATCTCAAAGATATTAGTCAATATTTCATGATCCAAGCCTTCTTCCATTAATTCAAGCGTCTTCTCCAAGAATACAAATAATTGCGCATCTGTCACACCATCAGCAATAGTAGCATCTGTCAATGCAGCCAAATAGGTCGCATAAGACAGCTTGAAAATATCGCTTGTAATTTCCTTGAAGGACTCTGCCTGGCTATAATCTTCTATGAAAGATAGACCTTCATCATTTACAGTCATCATGAATTCAGCGATGGTCAAAGGTTGAATGACAGCACTTAATTTACCTGCCCCACCACCTCTAACAAAAAACATCCGTTTACCAGCTTGCTCGGTAAAAATTTTAACTAGTTTATCATTCTCACGATAATTACGATTGAAGAGGACAAGCCCTCTACTCTCAAGCTTCTGCATGTTCTTCCATAAACTCTTTCAAACGAGTCATAGCTGTTTCAATAGTATCCATGCTAGCCGCATACGACAAGCGAACAAAGCCTTCGCCATACTTCCCAAAAGCGACCCCTGGGATAATCGCAATAGCTTTTTCACGAGCAAAGTCTTGGCAGAACTTAAAGGAGTCTTGAGTATACCCTTCTGGAATCTTAGCAAAGATGTAGAAAGCACCGTCAGGTTTAATAATTCTGAAACCAAGTTCAGTCATTTTTTCAAGAATATAATCACGACGCTTCAAGTACTCAACTTTCATTGGTTGGGCATCATCCTTACCAGCAGACAAGGCTTCAATAGCTGCAAATTGCGCCATTGTTGCTGCAGCTGTTACCAAATATTGGTGACTCTTAATCAACTGAGCCGTCAAGACTGCAGGTGCGAAAATTAAACCAATACGCCACCCTGTCATCGCATGAGATTTAGACAAACCATTAATCAAAATCGTTTGTTCCGGCAAATACTCAGCAATAGATACATGGTGATCCACATAAGTTAGCTCAGAGTAAACTTCATCACTAACAACAAAAATATCGTATTTTTTCAGAACTTCAGCCAAATCTTTAATCTGTTGACGTGAGTAAGTCACACCTGTTGGGTTAGTCGGGTAGTTAAGCAAAATAGCCTTAAGCTTATCTCCCTGCTCCAAAATTGCCTTTTCTAACATCTCCGGAGTCAAAACAAAATCATTAGCTGTTGTATCAATTTCGACAATTTCAGCACCAACTAGATTTGCAATCGGCTCATATCCTGGATAGGCTGGTGCAGGTAAAAGAATCGTATCACCTGGCTCCAAAATCGCTGTCAAAGTTGCAGAAAGGGCTTCTGTAGCTCCAATAGTCACCAATATTTCATTTTCTGGGTTATAAGTAAGATTGTATTTTTCCTTAACAAACTCCGCAGCTGCCTGACGTAAGGCAGGAAGCCCTGCCATACCTGTATAGTGTGACTGGTTAGCATCGATAGCAGCTTTAGCAGCCTCTTTTACATGATCTGGAGTTGTAAAATCAGGTTCACCAAGTGTCAACTTTTTGATCCCTGGTACATCTGAAATTGATTGGTCAAACTGACGAATCATTGAAACTTCAATCTTATCTAAATTTTTATTAAAACGTTGTGTTAAATCCATCACGGTCACCTCTTTGCAATTATGCCTTACATTATATCAAAAACTCAAACGCATTTAAACATCAAAAAAGCTAGCCTAGGCTAGCTTTAGTCTATTTATGGCCCATTTCAAACAAAGGTGACAATGGACGTTTTTCATGAATACGAATAATTGCCTCTGAAATCAAATCAGCAATTGAAATTTGTTCAATTTTATCAATCAAACGTTCTTCTGGAAGATAAATCGTGTCCAATACGACAAGCTTCTCAATAGCAGATTTTTGAATATTATCAAGTGCTGGACCTGACAATACAGGGTGAGTACATGAGGCATAAACATGAGTTGCACCAGCTTCAGCAAGCGCATCCGCCGCATGACAGATTGTACCCGCAGTATCAATCATATCATCAATCAAGATACATGTTTTACCTTCAACGTTACCAATAATATTCATAACCTCAGAAGTGTTCATTTTATCAACACTACGGCGCTTATCAATGATTGCAATTGGTGTTTTCAAACATTGAGCAAGTTTTCGTGCACGAGTCACACCACCATGGTCTGGAGAAACAACAACAACATCATCCCCAGTAAGACCAGCACGATCAAAGTAATCTGCGATAAGTGGTGCACCCATCAAATGGTCTACAGGAATATCAAAGAATCCTTGAATTTGAGAAGCATGGAGGTCAACTGTCAAAAGTCGATCAACACCTGCAACCTCAAGCATATTAGCAACCAACTTAGATGTGATTGGTTCACGTGAACGTGCCTTACGGTCTTGACGTGCATAACCATAATAAGGCATAACAACACTGATTGTTTCTGCACTTGCACGTTTTAATGCATCAACCATAATCAAGATTTCCATCAAGTTATCATTTACAGGGGAGCTTGTAGATTGAAGAATAAAAACGTGATGACCACGGATAGATTCTTCAATATTAACTTGAATCTCACCATCTGAAAATTCACGAACACTTGATTTTCCGAGTTCAATACCCATTTTATCAGCAACTTTTGCTGCTAATTCCTGGTTAGACGATAAAGCAAACAACTTCAAATTCGTATAAGACATGATTTCCTCCAAAATATCTACTAAACCATTCTACCTTTTTTTAGATTGATTTTCAATGCAAAATAAATGGTGTCACAGTAACTTAACAAGACTAAAAAGATTTAACCTTAACCTCGACATTTTCCCGTCTAAAAGCTGTTCCAGAAAGTAAAGACATTTTGCCATAAAATAAAAACGACTCGAGAAAATTCGAATCGCTTTTTTTGTGTTCATTATGGGTAAATATAATATACAGAACCACCGTGAGCTGAAGATGTTGGATCAAATGTACCACGGTAGTTACCGATTGACATGTTACCAGCATAGTTTGATTCCATAACTTGAATTGAATTTGAACCTGATGCTGATGTTACGTAAGCTACGTGACCATAACCACCACCATCATTTGGCCAAACCGCAATTGCACCGGCTACAGGAGTCGTACCAACTGAGTGACCAGCTGCTTGTGCGCTAGCAATCCAGTTTTTAGCATTACCCCAGTAATTACCAACCCATGAAGCTAATGATTTAGCACCCCAAGTACATTGACCAACTGGATATGTATTAGGAGTTGATGCTGCTGATACTTTAGGTGTTTCAGCAGCAGGAGCTGGAGCTTCTGAAGCTGCAGGCGCTTGACTTGCAGGTGCTTCTGAAGTTGCCGCAGGTGCTTCGCTAGCAGGAGCTGGAGCTTCTGAAGCTGCTGGAGCAGCTGATTCTGGTTGTGCTTCAGATGTTACTGGGGCAGCAGGCTCTTGTTGTGCCTCTGACGCAGCTGATTCTGGCTGTGCTTCAGATGTTACTGGAGCAGCAGGCTCTTGTGTTGCTTCTGAAGTTGCAACAGTTGGCTCTTGAGTAGTTTCTGAAGTTTCTGATGAAACCGGTTCTTGTGCTACTTCTGAGGCTGTCGCTGTTTCTGAAACAGTAGCTTCAGAAGGTTGAGCTACAGCTTCTGAAGTTGCTGCCGCCTCTGATTGAGCTACAAATGCTGCCGCTTCTGAAGATGCTACTGCTTGTGCTGCTGCCTCTGATTCTGCAATTGCTTGAGACTGAGCAACTGATGCTGCAGTTGAAGCTGCCACAGCTTCTGCAGTTGATTTAGCAGAAACAAGTGATGTTTTTTCATCTTGTGCTGTAGCCAATTCTGCAGCCAAAGTAACTTGTGCTGCTTCTAGTTCAGCTTGTTGAGTTGTCAAACCAGCTTCTGTTGTTTCAAGCTCAGCTTTATTAGTTGCAATTTCATTAATAGCAGCTTGGTTTTGTTCTTGCTTTGCAGCAAGCTCTTTTTGATCAGACTCTTGTTTTGTCAACATGTCATTATTAGCCGTAACAACTTTTGAAATAGCTGTGATACGAGTAATAGCTTCAGAGATTGACTTAGAGTTCAAGATAGAGTTGATGTAGCTAGTCGCAGTATTATTTTGTTGAGCACTACGAGCTTGTTTCGCCAAAGAATCTTGACGAGCTACAATTTTACTTGATAATTCTTGAATTTCAGATTCCAAATCTGCTGACACTTTTTCAAGTTCAGCATTTTTAGTTTCCAATTCTGATTTTTGTGTTCTAAGTGTAGATACTTGAGATTGGATTGTAGCAACTTGTGCTTGTGCAGTCTCTTGTTGAGAAGCAAGGTTACTAATTGCATTATCTGCAGCAGCGATTTGCGAATCATAATCCTCTGCATGTACTGATGCAGCTGCTGATAAGGTTACACCACTTACCAACACTGCAGAAAGAATACGTTTTTTCATAATATAAAATACTACTCCTTTTCGATAAGACCTTCTTATTGTAACAAAAAATGACGCAAACTTTGTTACGCCAATATTACAGTTCTATTTAAATCTATCAACTGACAGATATAAAAATAATTTTTCAAGAATAGGTTTAATAAAGATAAAGATCAAAAGATTAAATACTATACTAGGACTTAGTTGATAAATAATAAAATCAGTCACAGACTCATTGGTGAAACCATAAAATACGGCAAAGCCAAAATTTATGGTATCAAAAAGAAATAAGAATAAAAACATTAACAAAAAATCAACATAGGTATTTCTCTTAACAATTCGTCCTAGCTGAGTTAACAGATAGCATAACAGTGGCAGAGTTAGAATCACTATACCAACTGTTTTGAAATAATAGGTATCATAAAGAAATCCAAAACAAATAAGGTAAAGAAATGCATACTTATTTGGAAAATCAAGAGTTAAGATGAAAATATAAATAATAAAAAGATGAGATGATAGAAAAAATTCAGGGGATAAATAATGATTAAGTATCATAGAAATATGACCATCCCATAGAAAAGGGACAATACTCAGTAAGAAAGGAATAATAGAATACTTGGACAATTTCATATTATTTACCATCTCCAACTAAAGTAACATAAGAAATTTTATCAAAATCAGCATAAGGTTTTACCAAAATCGTACGATTTCCTTCATAATCAATAACAGAGTCTACAGTACCAATTGGAACATCCTTTACTGATACATCATCAAGACCACTTGTGACTACTTCAGTGCCGACCTTAACGTTAGAAGATGAATTAAGTTGTGTCATCTCTAATAGCTTCTTTTTATTGTCATAACGTGATATAATCCCGAAAATCTGATTATCGTCCTCTGATTTAACACTAGATGCAAGGTAGCTATCACTAGAACTACTAGAAAGTAAAGAAATAGTTGTTGTATCATCATAAACTTTAGTTACAAAGCCAATAACTCCACCATTAGAAGTTGCTAGCATAGATTTACTAACATTCTTAGACTTACCCACATTAATAGTTAACTCTTTTAACCAAGTCACAGAAGGTCTCATAGAAACTTCAGCAGTGAGAACATTATCACGACTTAGCTTGTCCGAAAGATTAAGCGATGCTCTTAAAGAATCATTCTCTTCTTGCAAGTTAGAAATAATAGCCGATTGATTTTCTAAATTTGATAAAGATTTTTTTAAATCACGATTCTCAGAATAAGTTGATAAAAGATCAGAAAGAACATTGTGAGATTTTGATAGTGCAGTAAATGGAACTGAAACCACAGAGTCTACTTTTGTAACCAAACCAGATACATTAAAAGAGATATCCTTCGTTAATTTTTTATTAGTAAAGACAAAAGAAAAAAGCATTACAAAAAATAGAATAATAATAAACCCATAAAGAAGAAATCGATAAAAACTATTTTTCATTTTGTCACCTCAAAAAAAAGAAAACGAATTATCTAAAAGATAATTCGTCATAATACTACGGAGAATGGGGGATTCGAACCCCCGCGCCAGTTACCCGACCTAACGATTTAGCAAACCGTCCTCTTCAGCCTCTTGAGTAATTCTCCAATATGGGCACGAGTGGAATCGAACCACCGACCTCACGCTTATCAGGCGTGCGCTCTAACCATCTGAGCTACGCGCCCAAGCAAATGCTTGGCTATAATATCCAAATAAAGCGGGTGACGAGAATCGAACTCGCGACAACAGCTTGGAAGGCTGTTGTTTTACCACTAAACTACACCCGCTTAACAAAATGGCGCGAGACGGAATCGAACCGCCGACACATGGAGCTTCAATCCATTGCTCTACCAACTGAGCTACCGAGCCATATTGCGGGAGCAGGATTTGAACCTACGACCTTCGGGTTATGAGCCCGACGAGCTACCTAGCTGCTCCATCCCGCGTTAATTATAAGGAGGATGTGGGATTCGAACCCACGCACGCTTTTACACGCCTGACGGTTTTCAAGACCGTTCCCTTCAGCCGGACTTGGGTAATCCTCCAAATATTATAATTAATATATGGACCTTGTAGGACTCGAACCTACGACCGCTCGGTTATGAGCCGAGTGCTCTAACCAGTTGAGCTAAAGGTCCAAGAAATCCATATATATAGCGGCGAAGGGGATCGAACCCCCGACCTCCCGGGTATGAACCGGACGCTCTAGCCAGCTGAGCTACACCGCCATAAATCGGGAAGACAGGATTCGAACCTGCGACCCCTTGGTCCCAAACCAAGTGCTCTACCAAGCTGAGCTACTTCCCGATAAAATGCACCCTAGAGGAGTCGAACCTCTAACCGCCTGATTCGTAGTCAGGTACTCTATCCAGTTGAGCTAAGGGTGCTCATTATTTTATTATGCCGAGGACCGGGATCGAACCGGTACGAAAGTTTCCTTTCGCAGGATTTTAAGTCCTGTGCGTCTGCCAGTTCCGCCACCCCGGCTCCTCAAGCGAACGACGGGATTCGAACCCGCGACCCCCACCTTGGCAAGGTGATGTTCTACCACTGAACTACGTTCGCATTTTATGCCGGCTACATGACTTGAACACGCGACCCTCTGATTACAAATCAGATGCTCTACCAACTGAGCTAAGCCGGCTAACTTTTCTAATGCGGGTGAAGGGACTTGAACCCCCACGCCGTTAAGCGCCAGATCCTAAATCTGGTGCGTCTGCCAATTCCGCCACACCCGCATATATGACCCGTACTGGGCTCGAACCAGTGACCCATTGATTAAAAGTCAATTGCTCTACCAACTGAGCTAACGAGTCTCAAATATTTCTACTTGAACGGTCCCGACGGGAATCGAACCCGCGATCTTCGCCGTGACAGGGCGACGTGATAACCGCTACACCACGGGACCTATGGGAGTTAACGGGATCGAACCGCTGACCCTCTGCTTGTAAGGCAGATGCTCTCCCAGCTGAGCTAAACTCCCTTTGCGCTAAGCGACTACCGTATCTAACAGGGGGCAACCCCCAACTACATCAGGCGTACTAGGGCTTAACTTCTGTGTTCG
>NZ_JACLQS010000016.1:0-15097 GCF_016648815.1 Streptococcus sp. 9.1
ATAATATTTGTTGCAGAATATTTTTCTGTTCCATTTATAGTTAAAAAAAGCGAATCTCTTGAAATTTCAAGTTTATTAATTTTAAGCAAGTTGCCCTTTTTATCCGTAAGTCGGAAAGTATTAGAATACTCAGTTCCATCTTCACTTATAACTGTATATTTTACTTTTGTCCTATCAAAAAAACAACTCCTAACTTTTTTAAAATACCATCTAGGTATACCTAAAATAAAATATAAGTGTGGATTGAAATTTGCAGAATAATTTTTAATATCAGAAACCTGAATTAAATCATAATTATTAATAGTAACGATTGAATGACCACTAAACATTACTTAAACTCTCCCACTCACTCTTCAGCAAGCCATATCTCAAATCATCACAGCGGTTGCCTTGGGTATCCTTGCGGTCTCTTATGCGAGCTTCAAGGGTAAATCCTAATTTTTTCGCAACTCGTTGACTTTGGATATTGTAGCCAAAGCAAGACAATTCTATCTTATGAAGCACCAGTTCTTTAAAAGCTAAATCAATCAAAGCATGCGCTGCTTCTGGTACATAACCTCGGCCCCAATAATCTGGATGCAAGGTATAGCCAATCTCAAGCACATCGTCTTCGTGGCGATGGTTGAAATCAACAGAGCCGATAATCTTATCAGTCCCTTTGACCACAATCCCATAGCCTGCTGGAAGATTTTCTTTTTGATTGCGCTCGGGAAGGATATGTTCTAGGTAATAGATTTCATCTTCCAAGGTCTTGACGGGTGGAAAACCAGCTGGGTAGGAGACTTCTGGACGACTGGCAAAGTCAAAAATTGCCTCTGCATCCGCCAATGTACGATTTCGTAAGACGAGTCGCTCCGTTTCGATTCGTTCTGGCAACTCAGCTCTTTTCATCCCTCTTCCTCGCTTTCTTGATGAAGCTTCCCATGGGGTCGACTCGGTCATCTAGATAGCGATAGACACGTTTATAACCATCTCCCATAAAGTAAGTCGGTGCAAAGCGGTCATTTTTAAAATGTCCCCTGTCATCCAACAAATCAGATTCAGCCAGACGGTCTAGAATCTTAGCAAAGATATGACAGATACCATCTTCCTCAATAATTCTGTCTACCTGGCAATCCAATACGACTGGGCAAGCATCCAGTATAGGTGCTTGTGTCAGTTTAGAAGGTTGGAAATCTAAGCCGAATTTAGCAATCTTTTCACGATGACTAATAAAACCAGCCTGCTCCATCTCAAGCATTAAACTCTCATCAGGAATATTCACTGTGAACTTCTGATAATGCTTAATCTGGTCTGCCGCATTTTCCTCACTACCAACCCCGATGACGAGCCAATCTCCTAGACTATAGGAAGAACTACAAGTCGTCACATTATAGCCATGTGTCTGGTCCTGGTAACCCAAGATAAAAATGGGAAAACCATAGTACAATTTACTGGTCTCAAAAGATTGCTTCATGTCACCCTCCTCTGATAGGAACGTAGACCTCGCTTGCGCTCCGTCTGCATCGATATCTCTAAATCCACCTGTGACCTTCGGTCTTAGTTCTTTAAAAGCTATAGAAAATCCCTGCCATAACTATGACAGGGACGAATGTGTATCCGCGGTACCACCCAATTTTGAGTGACAACCACTCACAGCTTTCTTGATTCAATTTGACCATCAGCAACCAGCTTTGACATTTGTGCGGATTTCTCAGTACCACCGCTTCCTGTGACAAATGGGCTTCAAAGCACCTCTGAATGGTCTTATTTTATCACAATTTTAAGACCAAGACAAATGAAATTGTGATGGAAATCTTATTGATTTTTGAATTTGAAAGTAGGTCCTCTGTCCTACTTTTCCTCACAATTTTCAATGGCTACTATTACCTTTCATGACAAGTTCTAACTTTGCTTGGCTTTCCAAATATCTCTTACGGTAAGTTATTGCCATCGTTTTATACTCTTCGGAGGACATTTTATAAAAATCTGCTTCTTCTTTGTAAGATTCTACAAACTTTTTATAATAATTGATATCTTTTATCGGATTCTTAATAATCTTATCTATCAACACATAAATCCCTAAAAACACACCACCAAGAATCATCCCAAGAAAATAGGGCGCCACAAGAAATGATTTAATTAACTCCATGAAGTTCACCATCACTTTCCTTCAAAATCCTTCTGAAAATGTTCTTTATGAACTTTTAATTCAAGCCCACAAACATCTTTGAGCCTTTTCCCAGCTGCAACTCGTCTTTGATGTGCTCTTATTAAAACATGTTCGGACTGTGTATGACTAATAAAATAACACAATAGCAGGTAAGTAACTATACCCCCAAACATCATAGTAATTATCCTAACCACCAAGAAAATCATCTTTCTACTCCTCTCTTAAGGAACTTGCTGAAACCATTGTAACAAAACATCGGCTAAAATCGTGACCTTTTCCACAAGAAATGGCTCATTTATCATAAGTAAAAGCATTTATTTTTTTTGAGTACATGAATGATGGCATTATAGATATTTCAAGACAGATCATCTACATTCTAGATAACTTTATTTTCCATTAGAAAAATCCCTGTCTTTCGACAAGGATTTCATCTTATTTATCTCCCTTAGCTCTTTCTTCTTTTAGCCATTTTTCATAGCTTTCGAGTAGATTGATAGCCATTTGGGTCGCCAAAGCTAGTGAGAAGGCTTCTGTACCTTCAGTTGTTTCGTCTTGAACTTCCAATTTACTTTCTTCGTAAATGGCTTTGAGAGCCTTATTGCTAAGCGTGTCTTTAAATGCTTGGAATTCTTTCATGGTCAAAGCCTCCTTGATTCTACGGCAACTTTTACAACTACTGTTACCGTTTTCACTTTAAGTTTACACCATTTCAGAGAAATTGCAAGGATTTTCCTCAATAATAAGGAGAGCTTTTCACCCTATCTGCGACCTACTGAGCAGGAGTCGCAGCCCCTGTCAGATACTCAGTCGTATAGGCTACGATAGCTCCTGAATCAGCATTTACCGCGTATTTATAACGTAGACCGCTAGCAGCATAATCAAAGCTGATATTGTAGACTTTACCGTCTCCTTCAGTCTTCAAGTCCGTTTTCAAGTTGGTCACAGAACCTTCAGCTAGGCCAGCATGGTTAAGAGCTGTCGTTTGCGCAGCTTCTTTAGATACTGCTGTCTCTTCCTTGTTTTCGCTAGGTTGAGTCTCGTCTTTAGGCTCTTCACTTTTTTGAGTATCATCCTCATCCTTAGATGTTGGATGGTCACTCTTATGTTTCAAAATAGATCCTGACTGACCGTCAATCGTATACTCAAAATGGTTGTCTGACGTTGTGAAACTAATCTCATAACTTCCGTGAAGCCCAGAACGTGCTTTTGAAACTGTTGATTGAGAGATCTCAGAAGTTTTGACACCTGCATTTTTGTAAGCAATGTCTGCTGCATCTTTTTCTGACAAACGGTAACCTGAACCGTTAAAGATAAACAGACCTGCAGCGATGGCAACTGGGATAGCGAGCAGAAGCAGATAGCTCACTAGCTTTTTCATTTTTCGCATAAAATTCTCCGCTATTTTAATCTAATACTACTATTATATCTTAAAGTTCTAAAATTGTCAGATAAACTTGGCTCATTTTTAGGTCGACATTATAAAAAGTTCCCGATAGCTATCAGGAACTTCTACGAAATGTTACTATTTGGCCAGTTACAAAGACTAGTATGGCCATCCAGATAAAGAGGAAGCCTTTCAACTCTCCAAAGCTGACCGTCTCACCAAAAATGAGGATGGCTACGAGAAGTTGAATCGTAGGATTAAGATACTGGATAAAACCAATAAGGTTAAGCGGCGCCCTTTTGACTGCTTCTGAGAAGCAAAGCAATGGAACGGCCGTCACCACACCGGATATGGCTAGGAGAAACATTTCCATGCTCGAATAGGAAGAAAATGATTCTGGAGAAAAGAAAACAAGATAGATAGCTACAAAAGGTAGTAGCAAGCCGCTTTCTACTAGCATGGCTACGTCACTGGAGAGTCTAACCCCTTTTTTGATTAGACCATAGAAACCAAAGCTCAGAGCTAACCCCAATGAAACCATGGGAAGTTTTCCTGTATTGGCAACAAGAACCAGTACTCCTATAAAGGCCAATACTACTGCTGCCCACATGGTCCTACTCAATGATTCACGAAGAAAAATGAGGGCAAACAGGATAGAAACAATAGGCATAATGTAATAGCCCAGGCTAGCCTGCGTCGCTTGACCATGACCCACAGCATAGATATAAATCAACCAGTTAGCTGCTATGAGAAAACTAGCAAGTAGCATACGAAGCAAGGCTTTCTTATCTTGCCAAAGTTCTACAAGCTCCTTTTTGAAACGTGTATTTTGCTTAGCGACTAGGGCGTAAGTCAGCATAGTCACCACTGTAAAAACAATCCGCCACGAGAAGGTGTTATAAGCCGAAACACCTGCTAAAAGCTTCCAAAAAAGGGATAAAAATCCCCATTGAATATAGGTGGCTAGACCAAAGAGTAGCCCTTGATTTTTTCTAGTCAACGACAACACCTGCTTTATCCACAGATAGGATGAAGGTTTCACCATCTAAACCAAGACCATCGATAGCCGTTTTAAGAGCTTCAGCCTGATCATTTGGCGTCAAGGTCATAACTGTTGGGCCAGCGCCTGAAAGATAGGTCGCATAAGCACCATATTGACCTGACAATTCCTTAATAGTCGCAAATTCTTTAACCAATTTTTGACGGTAGCGTTCGTGGAACATATCCCCTTGAATAGCATGTCCTGCCTTAACCAAATCGCCTGCAAAGAGGGCAGCAATGGCAACGTTGGCAATAGATGATGCAGCTACAGCTTCTTTGTAAGACAGGTCACTTGGAAGTACCCCACGTGAATCAGATGTCTTAAGTTCATAGCTCGGAATGAAGGCTACAAAGGCACACTCTGGAAAGTCTGTCACGATGCTATTAACATGTTCATCCACATAAGAGGCTACAACGAGATTCCCAAAAATAGCTGGGGCAACATTGTCCGGATGACCTTCAATCTTGGTTGCAATATCAAGTTTATCATCGTCTGAGAGCTGCAAGTTTGCCAATTGATTGGCCAACTCGATTCCTGCGACAATAACAGAACTTGAAGAACCTAGCCCACGCGCTAAGGGAATATCTGATGTCATCACCAATTTATGGGGCTGCAAATCAGACTTAACTTGCAAGGCAGTTGAAATGAGGAGGTTATTTTCATCTGAAGGAATATCGCCCAAATCATGTTCGATATGCCATGCATCCACTGGTTCAAGCACCTCGACTGTCAAATATTTAGAAACGGCAACACCCACAGAGTCAAAACCTGGACCAATATTGGCAGATGTTGCTGGAACAGTAATTTTCATAATAATACACCAAAAGGAGGAAAGCCATCAGCGACTTTTCTCCTTGAATACCTTTCTTATACGCACCAGTATGGGCTTATCAATTAGTTAGACAAAACTTTCAATGTGTTGACAACTGTGAAATCTTCTGCTGCTTCAAGTTTTTCAGTAACAGCTTTAAGTTGTGTCTTAGACATAGCATGTGTAATCACAACGATACGAGCTGTTGTGCCATTTGCTTTTTGTTGCAAGACTTGTTCAAATGAAATATCTTCTGAGTTGAAGATTTCAGACAAGTGAAGGATTTTACCTTTTTCGTCTGGCGTATCAAGGGCAAAGTAGTAGTTACTCTTAACATCTGCTGGATTAGCCAATGGCAAGTCACGACGGAACTCATTAAATGGTTTACCAACATTGCCATCTGAAAGACGACGAGCAATACGGATAATATCTGCCAAAACAGATGTTGCTGTTGGTTTTTGACCAGCACCTGGACCGTAGTACATTGATTCGCCAATACCGATAGATTCAACAAAGACTGCATTCATGACATCGTTGACGCTAGCAAGTGGGTGATTTTTTGGCAAGAATGTTGGGGACACTTCTGCTGAGATACCTGATTCTACTTCACGCACATCACCAACCAATTTGATGACATAACCCAATTCTTGAGCAACAGCTACATCATCAGTAGAGATGTTTGTAATCCCCTTGTGAGTCACATCGTCGAAATCAATTGTGGCACCAAATCCAAATTGGCTAAGGATAACAGCTTTATAAGCAGCGTCAATACCTTCAACGTCGTTAGTTGGATCACTTTCAGCATAACCAAGTTCTTGGGCAGTCTTAAGAGCGTCCTCATATGACCAACCTTCGTCAACCATCTTAGTCATCATAAAGTTAGATGTTCCGTTAAGCACACCAAGGATACGTGTCACCTTATCAGACGTCAAAGAGTTAGCCAAAGTACGCAAAATTGGAATACCACCAGCAACAGCAGCTTCATAGTAGAAAGCCACTCCCTTATCTTGGGCAAGAGAAATCAACTCTTTTCCATGAGTAGCAATCAAGTCTTTGTTAGCAGAAACAACGTTTTTACCTGCTTCAAGTGCTTTTGTGATGAAGGTACGAGCTGGCTCGATACGACCCATCAATTCAACAACGATTTGAATCTCTTCATCATTAAGGATTTCGTCAACATTTGTGACAAAATTGTAGTCGTTTCCGGCAGCGATAAGACGATTTTTTTCCTCGTCATCTTTAACCAAAACTTTGGCAATTTCGAGTTGGTCACGTGAGGCTGCAAGAACCTTTTCACCATTTTCCTTCAAGAGGAAAGGAATACCGCTAGCTACTGTACCAAAGCCAAGCAATCCAATTTTAATAGACATTTACGATTTCTCCTTAAAAACATACATTTTTTTAATTGTACCACATTTCTATCGGAATTGACAGAATATTGTTGCCATTTAAGGAGGCAAGTATTCTTTTTACTGAAAATTCTGTGCATTTCCATCCCATTTTTGTTAGAATAATAACTAGACCTATTTGAAAGGGGATACAATGACTTCTCAAAAGAAAAAAACAACTCAAGCTAACAGAAAGAAACTGAACCTTCTTCTGCTTTTCCTAAATATTGTCCTTCTTGGCTTACTAGCAGTCTTTATGCTTAACCGACCAAATCAGTCGAAAAGCAAGCAACAACAGGCTCAGACCAGTCAGTCTAAGACGACAGCTAAATGGAAAACCTATGACGATCCTGTCCAAATCCCTATCCTCATGTATCATGCGGTACACGTCATGGATCCATCCGAAGCTTCTAACGCTAACCTTATCGTTGACCCAGACCTCTTCGAAGCACAAATCAAGGCTTTGTCAAAGGCAGGTTACTATTTCCTAACGCCTGAAGAAGCCTATAAGGCCTTCACTGAAAACGCTCTACCTACTAAGAAGGTTGTCTGGCTGACCTTTGACGATGGTAACGAAGATTTCTACACCATTGCCTATCCTATTCTCAAAAAATACAAGGCTAAAGCAACCAATAATGTGATCACTGGCTTTGTTAAGAAAGGAAATGCTGGAAATCTTACCGTCAAACAGATGAAAGAAATGATGGCTCACGGTATGAGCTTCCAGTCTCATACGGTTAATCACCCCGATTTGTCAACCACTGATAAGGCGACACAAAAGGTTGAATTAACGGATTCTATTGACTTCCTTGAAAATAAACTCAATACCAAGGTCAATACCATTGCCTACCCATCAGGTCGCTACAATCAAACGACACTTGACCTAGCTAAGAAAACTTACAAGTTAGGACTAACAACCAACGAAGGGCTAGCCAGTGCCAAGGATGGTCTTCTCTCACTTAATCGTGTCCGTATTCTGCCAACAACAACAGCTAAAGGACTTCTCAGCGAGATTGATACTGACAATGAGTAAAAGAAATCACTTGATTCAAGAATCAAGTGATTTTTATGTTCTAGTCAAATATTTCTGATAGGAGAGCCACACCCTTTTCAATTTCAGCATCACTTAGGGTGATTGGTGGCAAAAGACGAATCACGTTTGTCCCTGCAGTTAAGACAATTAACCCCTTATCTCGAGCCGACTGGACCAATTCTCCTAAATTGCCAGTAGTCTCAATCCCAATCATATAACCCAAGCCACGTACAGTGGTAACCGTCTCTTTATCAGATAAAGCTGCCTGCAATTTTGCTTGTAACTGGTTTCCATTTTCAAGGGCAGTATCTAGAAAACCTGGGACCAACATAACTTCAAGCGTAGCTTTGGCCGCCGCCATAGCCAGTTTATTTCCTCCAAAGGTAGAGCCGTGACTTCCGTAAGAGAAGGCTTCTCCAAGAGATGACTTAGCAAGCATGGCACCAACTGGCACCCCATTTGCCAAACCTTTTGCCAGAGTAAAGATATCTGGTTCAATATCATAGTGCTCATAAGCATAAAGCTTACCAGTACGACCAAGTCCTGTCTGAACCTCATCTACAATAAGATAAATACCCGTCTCCTTACAAAAGTCAGCCAAAGCCTTAACAAAGTCCTTATCAGCAGGTTGAACACCTGATTCCCCTTGAACCAACTCCAACATAATAGCCGCTGTTTCGTCACTAGCTAGGGCCTTGACACTATCTATGTCATTGAAAATAGCATAGCTAAAGTGGGGCACACCTTCACCAAAGCCTTGTTTGATTTTATCCTGACCAGTGGCAGACATGGATCCAAACGTTCGACCATGGAAGGAATTTTGAAAGGTAATGATTTCTTGTTTGCCTGATGCCTTTCGGGCGATTTTTATGGCTGCTTCATTGGCCTCTGCACCACTATTACAGAAAAAGGCTAGATAGTCCTTGTCACCAATTAAAAGTCCAGCAACATCTTCTTGCAACTGATTGTGATAAAGATTAGGCTGGTGCAAAATCTTACCCACCTGCTCTGTCAAAGCCTGATTGACAGAGGGATGATAGCCCAGGTTAGTTACCCCGATACCAGATGAAAAATCCAAGTAGGTCTTGCCAGTTGTATCAGTCAAATAATTGCCCTGTGCCGAAGCAAAATCAATCGCTGCCCGTTTATAATTTGAAAATAATTTTGTCATCGTTTACTCCTTGATTATGGTACCATCTGTCAGGTTATCACCAATAATGACCTGCTCAACACCAGATTCAACCGTCTGAACAGCACTTTGAATTTTAGGAATCATGCCCCCAGTTATCACACCTGAATCTATTTTCTTATGAACGTCCACAAGATTCAGATGATCTAAAACCTGATCATTCTCTAAAACTCCTTTGACATCTGTCATGAGGATAAGTTTTTTGGCACCTAGACTAATTGCCACAGCTCTAGCAAGGTAATCCGCATTGATATTGAGCAAATCTCCCTGCTCACTATAGCCTAAGCTAGGAATCAAGGGAATCTTGCCTTGAGAAAGGAGTGCTACTAAGGTCTGATTGGTGATGTTTTTGACCTCACCCACAAAGTCATAAGTCTCTTGATCTAAGAAATCAGCATGAACAAGGTCCGGAAGCTCATCTATGACCTGATAGGCTGGCAAACCTGCAGTTGTCAGCTCACCTGCTAAGTTTTTCCCAACTATGTCAACCAAAGCTTCTCTAATCAAGGCCATATCTGACTGACCAGTCACACGAAGACCATTGACCTTGTGAATTGGAATATGATTCTCCTCCATCAGCTGATTAATAGCAAAACCACCCCCATGGATGATGATTATTTTTTGACCAGCCTGCTGCCATTCTGACAGTCTGGTCAGTATCTCAGGAGTTAGCTGTTTACTGGCTACTCCACCAATCTTAATTACAATATATTCAGTAGTCATCAGTTAACTCCTTTTCCTTAGATAGTCTAAGTGTGATAGAGGGCATTAATCTTAACGTAATCGTAAGAAAGATCACAACCCCAAGCGGTTCCTTTTTCATGTCCAGCATGAAGATCTACCGTAATGGTCACTTCATCCTCATGCATGATGTCTTTCATTTCCTCATCATCAAAGGTCACAGGACTAGAGGCTAGCATGACTGCCAGACCGCCAAGCATAATATCAACATTGTCCACAGGAACGTCCACACCGGCATAACCAACAGCAGCTAGAATACGCCCCCAGTTAGGATCTTCACCAAAAATGGCTGTTTTGACCAGGCTTGAACCGACAACAGATTTTGCCATCATACGAGCATCAAGGGCATTAGGGGCATTAACCACATCAACTTGGATGAGTTTATTGGCACCTTCACCATCCTTGGCAATTTTCTTAGCCAGTTCTTGCATCACGAAATTAAGCATTTTTGAAAACTTATCAAATTCTGGTGTACCTGGCAGAATCTCTTCATTGAGCGTGCAACCATTTGACATGACAAGAACCATATCATTAGTTGATGTATCCCCATCAACTGTAATCTGATTAAAGGTCTTTTCCACATTTTGGCTCAAGGCTAATTGAAGGGTGTCACTAGAAATATTGGCATCACAAGTAATAAACCCAAGCATGGTTGCCATATTCGGGTGAATCATACCTGAACCCTTAGCGACACCAGCCATAGTGACAACATCACGACCAAAAGTCTCCGTCACAGCAATGGTCTTAGTCGCTGTGTCAGTCGTCAAAATTGCCTTAGCAAAATCATCAGCATTCCCATTAACCACCAACTTGGAAAGGCCATTTTTCAAGGTATCCATTGGTAGCAACTCACCGATAACCCCTGTAGAAGCCACACCAACCAAATCTGGTTCAACACCTAACTTTTCAGCGGTCCACTCCTGCATGGTGTAAGCATCCTCCAATCCTTGAGTCCCTGTACAAGAATTGGCTACACCTGAGTTAACAACGATGGCCTTCATTTTCCCAGCCTTTTTAACTGAGGTCTTGGTCACAATCAGAGGAGCTGCAATCACCTTATTAGTCGTGTAAACCCCTGCGACACTGGCTGGTTTTTCAGAGACAATCCAACCAAAATCCATTTTTCTCTTTTTAAATCCTGCATGTAGCCCATCTGCTGAGAATCCCAACGGGCTGGCAATTGTTCCTTCAATGACTTTCATATTTTTTCTCCTAACTCTATGCTTACATCTACAAGTATGACGGTGTCAGAAGCAAACCTTCCGTCTCATCCCACCCTTGCATGAGGTTGAGATTTTGCACTGCCTGTCCAGCTGCTCCTTTAAGCAGATTATCAATGACCGAATAACTGTCAGAACATTGGTTTTCTCATTATAGGCAAAGCCAATATCTGTAAAATTCGATCCAATAACGTTGTGTAGTTCTGGCAAATTATCTTGCACACGTACAAAAGGTTTATCATCATAAGCCTTCGTGAATGCTGAAGCTACATCAGCTACAGTCACGTCCTTCTTCAACTTACAATAAACCGTAGCCATGATTCCACGATTAACGGGTAAAAGCGACGTTGAAAACTGAATCTCAGGCATTTCCGGATTAAAGACCTGCAAGGTTTGAACAATCTCAGGAATATGCTGATGATGATTGAGTTTATAAGTCACGTAATTATCGTGAACATTGACAAAATGACTAGACTCACTCAAAGCCTTACCCGCACCAGTTAAACCAGACTTAGCATCCACAATGACACTCTCCGTCTCAATCAAACTAACTGCCACCAAAGGAATCAAGGCTAACTCTGTCGCTGTCGCATAGCATCCAGGATTGGCAATAAATTTCCTATCCTTCACATCTGCATATTCTGATAATACATATGTAAATTTATTCAAAACACTCTGCTTAGCAGGTGATTTTTTATACCATTCTTGATAAACATCTGCTGGCAAGCGATGATCGCCAGACAAATCAATAATAGGAAAATCAGCTAGAACAAATTCCTCTGCTAGCGAGCTAGCGACTCCTGAAGGTGTGGCAAAGAAAACCAAATCCGCCTTTTGCATAATCTTTTCCGCATCGTAAGCTTCAATTTCTAAGTCACAAACACCTGTCAGATAGGGATACACATCAGACAATCGTCGGCCCACTTCCTTGGTTGCGTGAATAGAAACAAGTTCCACTTTTTTATGATTATTCAAAATTTTAACTAACTCTAAACCACTATAACCAGTGATACCAACGATTGAAATTTTCATTTATGCACTCCTTTTGAATAAATATGTAACTAGTTTATTGTATTTTTATTCATTTGTCAAGGAAGAATTGAAATTAACATGAAAAAAAACAAGCAGTCTTTTTCAACTACTTGTTTCATGATTGTTATCTAGTTATTAAATAATTGCAAGTTGGCAATACGATCGACTGCTTCGACCAGACGTTCTGGCTCTACCAAAAGCCCGATACGAACATAAGCATCTCCTGCAGGACCGAATCCTTTACCTGGTGCCACAGCAACATGGGCTTTCTCAAGCAAAAGATCCGCAAAACTCTCACTAGTGTAACCCTCTGGTACAGGCATCCAAGCATAGAAAGAACCTTTGGATGGAAAGGCCTTCCAGCCAATCTTAGCAGCTGCCTGGACAAAAGCATCTCGACGGCTATCATAAGTCGCATTCAGTTGAGCAACAGCCTCCTCAGATTTAGGATCTAAGAGGGCTGCAATCCCAGCCTCCTGCAAGGCAGGAAAGATTCCCACAAAAAGATGGTCTTGAATCAGATTTAAGGCTTCAATCATTTGATCATTCCCAGCAGCAAAGGCCAAACGCCAACCAGCCATATTGAAGGTTTTCGAGAAAGTATAGAACTCAACGCCCACATCTTTAGCACCAGGTGTTGATAAGAAGCTAGGATTCTCATAGCCTCGATAGCCCAAAGCTCCGTAAGCTAAATCACTCACCACACCAACTTCGTAAGTCTTAGCCCAGGCAACCAACTTTTCATAAAAGGCCTTAGTCGCCACAGCACCCGTAGGATTATTTGGATAATTGATATAGATAAACTTAGCACGCCGAGCTGTCTCTTCAGGAATGGCATCCAAATCAGGCAAGAAATCATTTTCAGCCGTCAAAGGAAAGGTCTCATAGGCTACACGTCCTAGACTCACTCCTGATAAATAATCAGGATATCCTGGGTCAGGTAGGAGCAGGAGGTCACCTGGATTCATCAAAGCTATGGGTAATTCCACAAGCCCAATTTTAGCACCTCCCATGACACAAATCTCACGCTCCGCATCCAAATCAACCCCATAATGTTTCTTGTAAAAACTAGCAGCAGCTTCCTTAAAAGGATGATTGCCTCGAAACTGTGAATACTTATGGCTAGCAGGATTTTTCGCTGAGGTACAAAGCGCCTCAACAATATGGTCATAGGTTGGTTGGTCAGGATTGCCCTGACCAAGATTGATAACATCTGCTCCTTCCGCCACCTTGGCATTAACTTTAGCAACCAAACCTGCAAAAAACTGCTCTGGCAATGCCTTCAATAAGTCAGATTCTTCAAATAACATAAACACTCCTTAATGATACAAGTCCGTGCGACGATCCTCAAAAACAGGAATCTGACCTCGAACCTTATCTACCTCTTCAAGATTAATATCAGCCGTAAAAATTCCCTCCTCATGCTCCTTGGTTTGTAAGACCACATTTCCAAGTGGATCTATAACCATAGAATGTCCTGAAAAGATATCGTCCGGTCCTGCTCCAACACGATTGACAGCAACTACAAAAGCTTGATTTTCAACTGCACGCGCCTTTAACAAAATCTCCCATTGCTGCACTCGAGGTTCCGGCCACTGCGCTACCACAAAAAGTACCTTGGCCCCTTGTGCCATCTGTGTTCGCACCCATTCAGGAAAACGGATATCATAACAAATGACACTGGCAGCTATCACACCATCAAGCTCAAAAACAGACTCATTCGACCCAGCAGACATGTACTGGTCCTCTGCCATAAGGCCAAAGAGATGGACCTTGCTATAGGTATTGATTAAGTCCCCAGACTTATTATAGACATAGGTTGTATTGTAGAATTTGCCGTATTGCTCAATAGCAACAGACCCTCCGATAATAGCCACAGCATGTTTCCTAGCAAAATGAGACAAGAGTTCTTGAGGGTCCAATCCATGCTTATCCGCAAGCCCATCAAGTTCATTTAAAGCATAGCCTGTATTCCACATTTCAGGAAGCACAATAACATCAGGATTATCATCAAGCGCCCTTTCCAGCATCTCTATGACGTGTTTTTTATTTTCCACAGGCTGTCCGTGAACGACATCCATCTGTACCAACGCGATTTTCATAATAACCTCGATTCTATATTAACCATTATAGCACTCCAAAAGACGTCACAAAAATTGAAAAATTCAATCTCATGATAAAGAGAGGCTATCAGAAAAGGCTGGACATATTGTCCAACCTGATTCTTTATCTCATTAAGCAATATCGACGTAACGGCGAGCACCACTCACTGTCATGTATGAGAGCCATGTGTGACCGTCCGCTGTCAAAACCTTATCGTAGTTAACACTCATACCCTTGTCATAGTAGGCCAACTCTGGGCTTGAAACCTTGGCTTCTGCCTTGATTGACGCACGACCCGTGAAGGTATAACGGCCTGATTCTGGCAGACTTGGTTTATCGGCTGGCTTAGCAACGGATTTTGTTTCTGGTTTAGCTTCTGCCTTGGCTGCTGCAATATCAACATAACGACGAGCACCACTTGCTGTCATGTATGAAAGCCATTGACGACCATCAGCTGTGAGAACCTTATCGTAGTTAACACTCATACCTTTATCATAGTAAGCCAACTCTGGGCTTGAAACTTTAGCTTCTGCCTTGATTGACGCACGACCTGTGAAGGTATAACGACCTGACTCTGGGAGACTTGGTTTATCGGCTGGCTTAGCAACGGGTTTTGTTTCTGGTTTAGCTTCTGCCTTGGCTGCTGCAATGTCAACGTAACGACGAGCACCACTTGTTGTCATGTATGAAAGCCATTGACGGCCATCAGCTGTCAAAACCTTATCGTAGTTAACGCTCATACCCTTATCATAGTAAGCCAATTCTGGGCTTGAAACTTTAGCTTCTGCCTTAATTGACGCACGACCTGTGAAGGTATAAGTGCCTGATTCTGGAAGACTTGGTTTATCCACTGGTTTAGCAACCGGTTTAACTTCTGGCTTAGTTTCTGTAGCTTTAACTGTTGCAATATCAACGTAACGACGGACACCGCTTGCTGTTAGGTATGAAAGCCATTGACGACCATCGGCTGTCAAAACCTTGTCGTAGTTAACACTCATGCCC
>NZ_JACLQS010000016.1:15197-42822 GCF_016648815.1 Streptococcus sp. 9.1
TTGTCATAGTAGGCCAACTCTGGGCTTGAAACCTTAGCTTCTGCCTTGATTGACGCACGACCTGTGAAGGTATAAGTGCCTGATTCTGGAAGACTTGGTTGGTCCGCTGGTTTAGCAACCGGTTTAACTTCTGGTTGACTTGCTGGCTTAGACTCTGCCTTGGCTGCTGCAATATCAACGTAACGACGAGCACCGCTTGCTGTCATGTATGAAAGCCATTGATGACCATCGGCTGTCAAAACCTTGTCATAGTTAACACTCATTCCCTTGTCATAGTAGGCCAACTCTGGGCTTGAAACCTTAGCTTCTGCCTTGATTGACGCACGACCTGTGAAGGTATAAGTTCCTGTCGCTGGAAGGTTGATGGCACCTGTAGTGGCTGGTTTGCTTTCAGCAGGTTTGCTGCTAGTAGCATAATCGCCACCTTCGATACCAAAGTACTCTTCCAAGCTCAATCCTGAATCGTGGATGTCTTTAGCTTCTTTACCCACATAGCGGATATGCCATGCTTCTGGCATGTAGCCGGTTGAAGCTTCTTTACCTGCTTGGAAACGCACGATAAAACCATAGTTATGTGCATTGTCTTTAAGCCATTGACTAGCTCGTGCATCCTCAAGCAAGTTACCTGATTTATCAGTCAAGTCAAAGACCAAACCAGTTTGGTGTTCGCTGAACCCAGGACGAGCTGAGTAACGGTCCGCAGCTGCTTGACCATCACGGCTTACGTAGTTGTCGTAAAGAGTTTTTTGATAATCGTAAGAACGGAAACCACTGTATGAACGTCCAACATTCAACCCTTGATTAATCATATCATCACGAAGGCGAACAAAAGCTGCCTTAGCTGTAGGATTTTCACCTGGGTTATAGTCCTTAGAAAGACCATGCTTCTTATTGACAATGATAATATCATCGTATTTACCACGAACACTGTAGTAAGAACCGTTATTTGTCAATTTCCCTGTTACTTGAGATTCAGTGGCTTGAGGCACTGTGGCTTTGGTTTCTGTGATATAGGTTCTCTTACCATTCAACATATAGTAAAGATGCACAGAATAGGTTCCAGCATCGCCTTTGTGGCTGGCTGTATCTACATGAACCTTATAGCTACCGTCTGATTGTTTATCAGCATGATACCAAGTGAGATCGTCTTGACCATTCTTATCTGACCAGATTGGGACACGGACTTCTTTAACTTCTTTGCCACCACCTGAAACATTGGTAACGACAACATCAAAGCCATTAGAGGTTTGGTTGGTAATCGTCAATTTTCCTGTTACTTGAGATTCAGGGACTGTAGCTGTAGTTTCGGTAATATAAGTTCGCTTACCATCCAACATGTAGTAAAGATGCACAGAATAGGTACCAGCATCGCCCTTGTGACTGGCTTTATCTACATGAACCTTGTAGCTACCGTCTGATTGTTTATCAGCATGATACCAAGTGAGGTCATCTTGACCATCTTTATCTGACCAAATTGGAACACGAACTTCTTGGACTGCCTTGCCACCACCTGAAACATTAGTTACGACAACATCAAAGCCATTAGAGGTTTGATTGGTATTCGTCAATTTTCCTGTTACTTGAGATTCAGGGACTGTGGCTGTAGTTTCGGTAATATAAGTTCGCTTACCATCCAACATATAGTAAAGATGCACAGAATAAGTACCCGTATCACCCTTATGGCTAGCTGTATCTACATGAACCTTATAGCTACCGTCTGATTGTTTGTCGGCATGATACCAAGTAAGATCGTCTTGACCATTCTTATCTGACCAGATTGGGACACGGACTTCTTTAACTTCTTTGCCACCACCTGAAACATTGGTTACGACAACATCAAAGCCATTAGACGTTTGGTTGGTGATCGTCAATTCCCCTGCTACTTGAGATTCAGGGACTGTGGCTGTAGTTTCGGTAATATAAGTTCGTTTACCATCTAACATATAGTAAAGATGCACAGAATAGGTACCAGCATCACTCTTATGGCTAGCTGTGTCTACATGAACCTTATAGCTACCGTCTGATTGTTTATCAGCATGATACCAAGTGAGGTCATCTTGACCATCTTTATCTGACCAGATTGGAACACGGACTTCTTTAACTTCTTTGCCACCACCTGAAACATTGGTTACGACAACATCAAAGCCATTAGAGGTTTGGTTGTTGATGGTAAGGTTACCAGAAACACGGTTTTCTTGTGGTTTAGACTCAGTAGCTTTCAAGGTCGCAATATCCACATAACGACGTGTACCACTGTAACTGATGTAAGAAATCCATTGATGGTTATCCGCAGTCAAGACCTTGTCATAGTTCACTTTGTAGCCTTTTTCCAAGGTATAAAGTGTTTCTGCAGAAGCCTTAGGTTCATTTTTAACATTCAAGCTACGTGTCACATTATAAGTACCACTTGCTGGAAGCTTTTCAGCACCAGTAGTTTCTGGTTTTGCTTGATTAGTCTCTGTTGGTTTAACAGTTGGTGTTTCAGCTTTGGCAGGTGTCAAAGTCGCAATATCTGCATAATAGCGAACATAGTCATACCCAAGGTAAGAAATCCATTGATGATTATCCGCAGTCAAAACTTTGTCATAGATAACATGGTCACCCTTACTGAAAACAAAAGTAGGTTTGAGGTCTGCTTTTGGTTCTTTCTTAATATCTGTGTCACGTGTAAAGTAGAAAGTCCCTGTCGCTGGGATGTTCAAAGCACCTGTTGTGGCTTGAGTGCCATTAGAAGGCTTACCATCCCCATTACCACTATTACCGTTACCACTACCAGCTGCCACTGGTTTCACTGGCGCATAACGACGCACGCCAGAGTATGATTTGTAGCTAATCCATTGGTAGCCGTCAGCTGTCACGACTTGATCGTAAAGAACGCTGTCTCCTGGATTTACATAAAATTCAGCCTTGGCAGACACCTTAGGTTGATTCTTAATCTCTGTACGTTCCTTGTAGACATAAGTTCCTTGACTTGGAAGGTCGCTGTCTGTAATTGTAGCTGGTTGGCTCACCAAACTAGTGTTGACAGCTACTCTCGTTAAGGCAGATACATCAAGGTTAGTGGCTGTTTCAGATGAAGAATTTGTGTTCCTTGTCGCTTCTGAGCTAGCAGTTGTTGATTCAGAAGTTTTATCTGCTGCTTGTGAGGTACTAGCACTCACTTCACTTCTAGCCTCGCTAGTAGCAGTTTCACTAGCGGTTTGGCTAGTTGTTGAGACTTGGCTAGCTTTCTCACTTGATGCCGCCCTATCTGTTGCTACACCACTGAAAATATCAGCTGCGGTCACTGCATCACTATCTGAGGTAGCAAACAAAGAAGCATTTGAAGGTGTTGAAACCTCATGATGCTCATCAGCCAAAGCTTGACCCGCAAAGACCAAACTAGCTCCTAAAAGAACTGATGCTGCCCCAAATGAATATTTACGAATGGAATAACGTTGTTGTTCGTGTAAAAATTTTTCTCGTTTCATATCAATTATTCTCTCTATCGAATTGATGTTACAGGTTGATTGTAACACTCGGTGACAAATATTACAAGTATTTTACAGAATATTACTAAATATTTCTCACTTGTCCATTAGTATACCAAATTTATTTGATTTGTTCCCACTTAAATCATAAACTGTCCGATTTTCGTCATAATCGAAAGCCGAAGCAAACCATACTTATTTATTCGTAATTTTATTAGGGAAAAGTGAAAAAAATATAAAAAGATTGCTATTTAACTAGCAATCTTTTTTCATGTTAATTACGATAAAATGGATAATTTTCTGCATCATCACTTTGACCAATAACAAGATGATCTGAATCGCCATTACCAGTTCCAGGAATAGCCCAAAAAGCTGCGCTATCAATATCAGAAGCAATTGTTCCTGAAAAATTTCCATTATTTAAATGTCCAGAATAGAGATGATAAGTATAACCACTCCCATTTTGTACTGTGCCATCTGGGGAAATTGTGACAAATTCTCCTCGAGAGTTTGTCCAAGTACCAGCGATTGAACTATAATCACCTGAACTTAGTTGCTTCCCATTTAATGATGATGTTTGTGTTTCTTCTCCTGTTTTTTCTTTTGTAGTCTCAGAAACACTTCCTGAAGATAAGACCGTTTCATTAGTATCTTTAGTTGCAGAATCTTTGGCAACAGAAGACTCACTAACCTCAACTGTTTCATCTTTTGTGTCTTCATTTTTTACATGCGGATTTGAATTTTTCTTATCGTTCTTAGTAGATTTACTTGAGCTTGAAGATGATTTCTTAACAATTTTAGTTTGGCTGCTACTTGTACTAACACGTGCAGATTCATGGCTGTTAAACTTAGTCACCAGGAAGATGGCAAGAATAACAATAATGAGAGCCAAGACTGAACCAATAAGCTTACTTGTAGTTTTCATATTTTATGTTCCTTTTAATAAATTTTTTACGTTGTAAATATAACATTTTTATTTCTATATTTCAATACTGTTACATAAAAAATATAGAAATATTTCCTGCCATCTTCTATAATAGGGTGTCCTCTATGTCTTAGTTAATAGCAATATAGCGACGTGCACCTGAATATGATAAGTAAGAAATCCAATAATGACCATCTGCCTGAATAAGGCTATCATAATTTACTGTATTTCCAGCATCATAATAAGCCAACTCAGGTGCAGAAATCTTTGGTTCTGCTTTGATACTTGCATGGCCTTTAAAAGTATAAACACCACTATTAGGAATTGATGGTTTAGAAGGATTAGATGTAGTTGAAACACTTTCTACAGTTGTCGTTGTTCCACCTACACCAATTTGTTTACCACTATCAATAACATAATAGAGATGGATTAGATATTCTCCTCTGTCATTCTTATGATCACTAATTTTTACAGAAGTCTTATAGGTACCATCAGATTGTTTAACAGCTTTATACCATTTCAAGTCATCTTGTCCATTTTTTGCTGACCAAATTGGAACTTGAACTTCTTTTAGTCCAACATTACTTGAAATATTCGAGATAACAACATCAAAGGTACCTGATTGGTCATTCTTATTTGTAACGTTAATGATTCCTTTAACCTCTGGTTTTACCTCAGTTGAAAGCTTTTGTACTGGAATATAGCGACGGTTTCCTGCATATGATAGATAAGAAATCCAGACATAACCATCTGCTTGGAGTGTTTTATCATAATTGACAGTATTTCCTGCTTCATAATAGGCTAGTTCTGGAGCAGACATTTTTGGTTCAGCTTTAATGCTTACTCTCTCTGTAAATTGATAAGATCCTGAAGAAGCTAAATTACTTCCTGTATTATCTGTTGGTGTTGGAGTATCAGGGATACTTGTATTACTACTTTTTAAATCTTTAAAGTGGATGTAACCAGTGAATGAATTTTTGGGAACCACACGACTATGATAACGGAACTGATAGGTTGACCCATAGTTATACTCCTCGATTTCTACATTATCGCCTTTGACGGCTGACACCCAAGCAACGTGACCATAAAGACCATCGTCCAAATATGCTACAGAGCCTCTAGTAGGAATATTATCAACTCTATATCCCATACTTCTTGCATTTCCACCCCATTGTCTAGCATGACCTAAACCTCTAGGTGTATCCAATTTATTAACTTGATAGAGTCTATTAGCAACAAAGGAAGTACAATAAGCAGTTGCATAACCCCAGCTATCCCATTCCCCTGGATTATTACGCCATGCTACTGGATAATCATCACCGATTCTAGAAATATTAGACAAAGGTCGTCTAATATTTCCAACACTAAATAATCTCGAATAACCAGTACTTGGTGTTGATGGTTTATTATCTGTTTTAATTTCAGGAACTTTTGGATCAGAAATTTTCTCTGTTACAGTAACTTTTTCAGTCTCCTTATCTTCACGTACCTCCAACTCAATTTTTTTATTTACCTCATTTGAAATATTTGGAGTAGTAATTTTTTTATCAGATGACTTATCAGTATTTGTCGCTACGTTAACCTTTTCTTCTACTGTTGATATAGCTTCAGTAGTATTTTCAACTTTGTGAGTTTCATTCGTAGTAACTGTTTCAATATGCTGAGAACTTTCACTTGTCTTTTCTGGAGTCACAGCACTTGAGGGTACTTCAGCAGGTGCCAAACTTTCCTTTGGAACTGAAACAGTAGCTTCAGAAAGAACAATCTCAGCATTTGAAGAAGTTGCTTTATCTGATGCAACTCCATTATCACTAGTAATACTTGTAGTTGATTCAGAAACAGCCACTTGCTCATCAGCATGAGCAGTCTGTACACCAGAAAGTAGGAAAACCCCTAAAAGCACAGAAGCAGCACCAAAAGAATACTTACGAATTGAGAAACGTTGAGCAACATGGTAAAAACTAAATTTCATAATAATATCTCCTAGTCTTTTTCATAACTCTCTCCTATGCAAAAGAGTATAGCACGACTATGACTGTCAAATTGTTATAAATCGTAAAAAGTCTAAAAATTGTCACTATTACAAATTTATTATATTTATTCACACAAAATATAAATATTTCTTTTACTTAGATTAGAAAGTCAGTGTTTTGGAAATTTTGCAAGTATTCTGGATATATATTTTTTTAATAAACAAATATAGGATCAGGTACTTGTTTTCAAAGGACAATCGTAACCACCCGTCTAACGGGTGGTTTGATCAAGGGCTATAAGCCCATAATACCAGCCAGCGCCTAAAGACGCTGGCTTTCACTTTGTTCAAGCCTTATTGCTTTTGACTCGTCACAAGCCTCTCAAAGAGGCATTCGCATTACTTACCATTATCCCTAAAGGGATTTTCATATTCTTTAACGCTCAATTTGTCCAAAGCGATATCATGCTTCTCTTGTTCCTGGATATATTTCTTAATTGTGGCTTCATTTAGTCCTACCGTACTTACATAATATCCTTCTGCCCCAAAATGTCTGTTCCCAAATTTATATTTTAAATTGGCGTGTTTATCAAACATCATTAAGGCACTTTTACCTTTTAAATATCCCATAAAACTAGCTACACTCATTCGTGGTGGTATACTTACTAGCATGTGAACATGATCTGGCATTAAGTGGCCTTCTATTATTTCAACGCCTTTATATTGGCATAGTCTATGAAAAATCTCTCCCAGACTACTCCTATATTGATTATAGATTATTTTTCGTCTATACTTAGGTGTAAATACAATGTGGTACTTACACATCCATTTTGTATGTGATAAACTGTGAGCTTTTTGCGCCATAGTCTTAACTCCTTTCGTTTTACAATTGGCTTGAACACCTATATTGTAACTCGTTTGGAGTGTTTTTGTTATGACGGTATAACCTTCGATGCGCACCCGCATAGTGATATGATACCTCTTAAGTAGACAAGGTAAATACCTAAAATCTACTTAAGAGGTATTTTTATGTCTAGAAGAGAAAGATTCACCCCATACGAGAAAGAACAAGCTTGTCTCGATTATATTAATGGTAATCGTTCCAGATCTGAAATATGTAACTGTCTCCATATTTTCACAAGGACGATTCAAGATTGGGCTGCCATCTATAAAAAATATGGGATTTTAGGATTCACAAAGAAAACAAAAAACAGTTCCTATTCAAAAGAATTTAAAATGGAACTTGTAGAAAAATGTATTAGTGGTGAGGCTTCATCTATTGATTTAGGTCATCAGTATGATATTTCTTCAGGGCTTTTAAGAAAGTGGATTAGGATGTATAATGCCAATATAGAACTTAAGGATTACAATCCAAAACAGGGGGTCTATATGGCAAAAGCAAGACGTAAAACTACTATTGATGAGCGCAAAGAGATTGTCAATTATTGTATTGAACACAATCGCAATTATAAGGAAACGGCGGTGCTTTATGATGTTTCTTATAGCCAAGTATACTCGTGGGTAAAGAAGTATGATAGTGATGGTGAAGAAGGTTTAGTTGACAAAAGGGGTCATCACAAAATAGATGATGAGGTTGATGAATTAGAGCGTTTACGAAGAGAAAATGTGCGCTTAAAACGTCAGTTAGAAGAAAAGGATATGGCTGTTGAACTCTTAAAAAAAGTGAAAGAATTCGGAAGGATGTGAGGCTAGGCAAACAGCGCCACGAATCAAAATACTTAGCGATTGAAGACTTCAACACAAATAAAGGGTGGAGCATTAGCTGGATGTGTCATCAGCTCGGCACTACGAGGTCTGCATTTTATAAATGGAAACATAGAATAGTTCCAGAACAAGAACAATTAAACAGCGAAATTGCGGAATTAATTAAAGAATATGACGAACGTTTTTCACATATCTTGGGATACCGAAGAATGACCGATTGGATCAATCTTTTCAATCATACGAATTACTCAAGAAAGAGAATTCACCGAATTATGAAAATACTCGATATTCACGCTTTTATCCGTAAGAAAAGGAAAAAATACAAGACTGCCAAGCCTGAAGAAACTGCAGAAAATAAGTTATCAAGGAACTTCTATACGACTGCTCCGAATAAAAAATGGGTAACAGATGTTACAGAGTTTAAGATTCCTAACTCTCATAAGAAACTTTATCTTAGTGCCATACTTGATTTATATGACCGCTATCCTATTGCTTTTGTCATAAGTGGTCGAAATGACAATCGGCTAGTCTTCAAAACATTTGACAAAGCCATTGAAAAAAATCCTACTGCGAAGCCTATATTTCACAGCGATAGAGGGTTTCAATATACCAATAAGAACTTTCAAAAAAAGCTGAAAGATACTGATGTGATTCAATCCATGTCAAGAGTAGGCCATTGTATTGATAACGGACCAATAGAAGGTTTTTGGGGAATTATAAAATCGGAAATGTATCAGATATATGAGATTTCAGATGAGGCCTCCCTCCGATATGCCATCAAAGACTATATCCGATTTTACTGTCAAGAGCGTCCACAAAGTAGGTATGACTGTAAAACGCCTCTAGAAGTAAGAAACGTTGCCTTATCATCAGAACATCCTTTGTCATACCCAATCGCTAAGAATAACAAAATTGAAAAGTACAAGTATAAGTGGTCTGCATAAAAAAACAGCCGTACATTTATTTTGTACGACTGACCTTCAAAAACAGACACTTTTTTAGATATTTAACCTGTCTACTTGACAGGGGGCATATCACTATGCGGGTGGTTTATTTGTTTCGCACCTTCGGAGCGAAACGGACTTAAAGTCACATAACAAAAGATGTGGTTCTATCAAACCACATCTTCTATTTTTAGTGTCTGTTTAAAACGATAGTCTTTAGATTGTGTTGACAAAGAACAATTAGGGTACTTCCCTAAAATCTCTCGAACAGTGGACAGACCTATACCGCGGCCCTCTCCTTTACTTGAGCGACCAAGTTTAAAGATACCGACTGTATTGATAGATTCTTGAGCAATGGTATTCTCCACTATTACTACCTTTGTCTCTCCACTGATAAGAGCAATGTTTACTTCTTTAGCACTGCTATCCAGACTAGCTTCAATAGCATTATCCAAAAAAATAGACAACACTGTTATGAAATCCAACAATTCCATCCTCGATACTTCAAAGATATCACTGACCTCAAGGTGAATGGTAATAGACTGTCCCTGTGCTTCCAAAATTTTACTAGCCAGGACACCTTTAACAGCTTCATCTTTAATATTAATCAAGTTGGCAATTTCGTACTGTTTCCCCTCAATCCGAGTCTTTGTTTTTTCAAGAATGTTATCGTAGATATCGGAAATAATAGCCATATCCTTGGAGTCAATGCCATATTTGATACTAGACAAGACATTTAGGTAATCGTGCCTGAAGCGACGAAGATCCGTATAGAGTTGCTCGATTTGTTGACTATAATGAGCCAAATCACTCATTTGCCTATCTTTTTGGAGTAGGACTTCTTCTTTTAGTCTCTCACTGAAGGTCGCATTGATATAAACAAGGGTCGCAAGAAAGAGTAAAGCATAGGTCACCACGAGATAAACATGCCAATCTCTTCCTCTAGGGCTCTGTTGCACAAAAAAGGTAATATATTGGAGAAGGAGGGCATAAGATAACATTGATATATCTATAAGTAATAAAAAGTACTTTGAAAATGACTTTCGAAAACCATAGTTCAATGCTTTGAAATCCACTTTTAAGGTCTTAATGATTAACCAAAACACAGGAAAGACTAGCAACTCAATGACAAGGTTTAAATGAAAATGGTTAAGTACAATCAGATAATGACGATTGATGACCAAGGCAATCCCATAAATAATAAGATTGTGAACAAGACTTTCTATGATGATTGGAAACAAGCCATAGAAAATATCTAATAACCTATTGCCATAACGATTTCTGTAGAGGGAATAAACAACCAAGAAGGCATGCCCTAAAACATAGGATAGCGTTGGAGAGAGCACAAACAAAAATCGGATAATCAAGGGGATGATGATATACCATCTTAGCTTTATCTTCTCGGAGGTAATGTATTGATAAATGAGAATAAAGAGGATAATCTCCGCTAAAAAATCTAGATTATCCAACAAAAAATTGATTGCTGTCATAGGCTGATTCTCTCAAGCAATTTCTTTAGTTTCAACTTTGAAACATAGCAAACGCCACCATTTTCAAAATAGACTGTCCCCGTACTTTTATCTAATTTGATGATATTTTCTGGATTGATAAGGAAAGATTTGTGGCATTTAAACAGTCTAGGGTCACTCTTTTCAATTTGAGAGAGACTGCCATAAAACTCAATCTGCTCCTCTTTAGTATAAAGGATAACCTTATGAACAATATCTGACGTCTCAAAGTACAAGATATCATGAAAGGGAACCTGAATAACGGTCTTAGCATTCTCAATCCGAAAAGCGTCTTCTGGATTCTGACTCTGTATCTTTTTGCAGGTTAATAAGATAATACTTTCCACACGCTTTTGAAAGTCCTCACCCTCCAAAGACTTATCAATAAAATCTAGAGCTGCCAGTTGGTATTGAAAAGTTAAGGGAAGATACTCTGAATGGGTCGTGAAGAAAACAATATTGGCATAGGGATCATTCTTGCGAATCTGCTTAGCCACTTCCAAACCTTTTTTAGTATCGTCTTTAATTTGAATGTCCAAGAAAAAGAGCTGATGAGACCCTCGCTCGGTAATAGACTCTAACAGTTGGTTGGGTTTGTCAAAAACCTCAAAGTCGCCCACTTTAATGTTATTTTTCTTAAGAATCGTATGAATAACCTCTTCAATACGATTTTGTTGGATAAAATGATCCTCTAAAACATAGATGTTAAGCATGGCATAACTTCCTTTAGCATAATCTTAAGAGAAATTCTAAGTTAGAGCATTTCTTTAATAAATGAACCTCTCTTATTTATTTAAAATGAGATTTTTTGTTCTCTTTACCTATTTTACATTTTTATTACAAAAAAACAATAGTTTGTAACATTTTTTTGCTTCATTCACCAAAAAAACACCACCCTCAAAAGAGAGTGATGTTACCAATCTTAAGAAATATCCACATAGCGTCTTGCACCACTATAGGTTACATAAGACAACCAGGTGTGGCCATCGGCTGTTATGACCTTGTCATAGCGAACGGACATGCCTTTATCATAGTAGGCTAACTCTGGGCTTGCAACGCTTGGTTGAGCCTTGATAGAGCTAGGTTTGGTAAAGGTATAGGTGCCAGTTGCCGCTAAGCTTGGGCTTGCTGGTTGAGCAACTGCTGTTGCCTTAGCATCAATAGCAACGTATCGGAGGTTGCCTCCATGGCTGACATAAGAGAGCCAGGTATGACCATCTGCAGTCACCAATCTGTCATAGTTAACGGACATACCAGCATCATAGTAGGCCAACTCTGGACTTGCCACACTTGGTTCTGCTTTAATGCTAGAGCGTTCTTTGAAAGTGTAGGTTCCAGATGATGGTGTACTTGGTTGAACTGGTTGTTCTACAGGTTTAGTCACACTTGTTGGTGCGATAGCCACATAGAAACGATGTCCTGAATAGCTAAGGTAAGAAAGCCATGTATAGCCGTCATTATTGACAACCTTGTCATAGTTAACTGACATACCTGAATCATAGTAGCTAACATCAGGGTTGGCTACCAAAGGTTGAGTCTTAATTCCAGTACGAGTAGTAAAGGTATATGAACCTGAAGCTGGAAGATTATGGCGGGTTGCATTTTGAACTGGAACAGTTGTGCTAGTGCCTCCGATACCTACCATCTTACCGTCTTGAACATAGTAGAGATGGACAATATATTCGCCCGCTTCAGCCTTATGGTCACTAACATTGATGCGAACCTTGTAGCTACCATCACTTTGTCTGTCGGCTTGGTGCCATACAAGATCATCTTGGCCGTCCTTAGCTGTCCATACTGGAACACTCACACCTTGGATAGCCTTGTCACCACCAGAAACATTAGTGATATGAACGTCAAAACCGAGGTTAGAGAGGTTCTCAATATTGATAGTACCGCTTGGTTTGCTTTCTTGTTGAGCGAGTTTTGCCACGGCTACATAACGGCGGTTGCCATTGTAGCTGAGGTAAGAAAGCCATTGGTAACCATCACCACTGACAATCTTGTCGTAGTTGACTGACATGCCAGCATCGTAGTAGGCCAACTCTGGACTTGCCACACGAGGTTCTGCCTTAATGCTAGAACGTTCTTTGAAGGTGTAAGTTCCTGCATCAGGAAGGCTATAGCTAGTAGTTGTATGAGTTTCTTCAACCTTGGCAGGAACTGTGTAAGTTGTGCCACCCACACCAACTAATTTACCATTAGTTTCAACATAGTAAAGATGAACATTGTAGAGGCCACGTTCATTCTTGTGGTCAGTTAGACTGACGTTAACCTTGTAGTTACCGTTGTTAAGACGAGTCGCATTGTACCAGATGATGTCATCTTGACCATTCTTTTCAGACCAGATTGGAACAGATACCCCAAGGACACCGTTTTGATCTGAAACATTACTGATAACCACACTAAAGTCGCCATTATCATGGCTTTCAATAGAAATGTCGCCTCTTGGTTTAGCTACAACCTCTGCAACAGCACCTAGGTCGACATAACGACGAGTACCACTGTACGAAGTATAAGAAATCCAACGGTGGTTGTCAGCAAGCAAAGATCTATCGTAGTTGACTGACATCCCTGGATCAAAATTGAACTCAGTCTTGGCAGTCAAGCTAGGTTGGTTCTTCACATCTGCAGGTTTAGTGAAGTAATAAGTACCACGTTCAGGGATGGTTTCATCTCTAGTCGCTTCAGTGTTGCTACTAGTATTTTCAGTCTTTAAAGCTGCGATATCAGCGTAGTAGCGTTCATAGTCGTAACCAATGTAAGAAATCCATTGGTGATTGTCTCTCTTCAAGACCTTGTCGTAGATAACATGGTCACCTGCACTAAAGACGAAAGTAGGTTTGATATCCATGACTGGAGCTGTACGAATTTCAGTTGTGCGACGGAAATAATAGGTACCGTTTGATGGAATATCAAGAGAACCATCAGCAGTCACTGGACCATCCACACCAGGTTGAGGAGTATCCACAGCTTCACGGTCAGTAACTCTAGCTTCTGCTACTTCTGAAGTTGCTGAACGGTTAGTCTCACTTGCTACTTCAGAGCTAGCTACTGATGACACTTCAGAACGTGGGCTAGCCACTTCTGATCTAGAAACAGTAGCAACAGCAGATGCAGAATGAGCAACCTCTGCCGGTACTTCCAAAGAAGCAGCCTCGCTAGCCACTACACTATTAGCTTCAGAAGAGGCAACCTCACTGCTAGCAAGCTTAGGTCTTGGCGCTTCAGATCTTGAAGCTGGTTGATTGAGGACATCGGTAACAGCTTCTGAAGTTGCCTGGTCGATTTGAAGTGGTTCAGAATTATTTACAAAAACTTCATAGTCCTTGCTGGTACTTGTGCTGTTGGCTTGTTCCTGAGCCAAAGCATGTCCACCAAGCATCAAGCTCGCACCAATCAAGACTGATGCAGCTCCAAAAGAATATTTACGAATTGAGTAACGTTGACGTTCCTTAACAACATATGCCTTTCTCATTTTGATCACTCTCACTTTCTAGGCTGTTTGATAAAACTTGGAACCGTTTTCACATTTCTATTATACCCCTTTGAAATATTTTTTACAATTATTTCAATATTGTTACTAAACTTTATTTTGTAGAAAATTGATATCTAATTCTTTCAAATAACTATAATTAAGAAAAACCCCAAGAACTACCTGAGGGCTTTTGCTACATCTAATTCCTTGACACATTAAGCAAATCTGAATAGATTAATTAATTCATTCTGAGTTGATTTGACTATAGGTATCAATCTAGTCTAAGTCTGATTCATCATAAATGTATTCTTCTAAATGTTCAGTCACTGTAATCTCATCACAGGAGCTAACATTTTGAAAGTCCTTAATGTAAACAATTTTATACTGATTTGGTAGAAGTACAGGAAAGGCAATTGGCTCACCATTCTTACACACGCGAAACATCTGAAAGCTATCTGTTACGTTACTAATAAAGACAAACGGAAACAAATGAGGACTGGGAGAATTCAAATAGTGATAGATACCCTTTAAGGTACCACTAGTACTTCTTACTTCTCCTTGTTCTTTTTGAGACATTTTTAAAGTGTGCTCCTTCTACTACTTGTGATTTCCTTTTCTTAAGTACTGAGAGACAATACCATTAATCTAATTTATTGTAAACATGCATCCGACCATATATCGCATCAGAACCGAAACGAATCTGTCCGTTACTATCAAAGAAAATTGGGTCACTGGTTGGTCCATCATTATGAGCAAAACCTGCTACATAACCGCCATCTTGAGCAAAACCATTAAATAGCTGACTACTTGTATCACTATAACCACTTTCAGCACCAACACGGGTTACACTACCGGATGGGGATACTGTAATTGTGTCCCCTAAGTCATTTTGATAAGTACCAGCAACACTAGAGAAATCACCATTAGCCATTGCCGTAGCATCAACTACTGTGGTAGCTGGTGTTTGTTCCGCCGAAGCAGCTGGTTGTTCTGTCGTAGTTCCTTGATTTACTTCAGCTGTTTCTTCACTAGGATTTGTTGGAGCAACTTCTTGTTGAGTAGATCCAGAAACATTTCCGGCTGATGGTTGTGAAGCCGTTTCTCCAGAGGTTGCTTTTGAGACCTCTTCTGAACTAGAAGATTTTGTCTTTTGCTCAGACTTCTTAGTTTTTTCTTTTGAAGATGGTTTTGTCGATTTCACTTTCTGACTAACCTTACTAGAGCTCGATGTTAATGTAGCTTCCTTCTTGTTATTACCACATGCACCAAGTAATAGAACGGAAGTCAAAGCAAGTGCAGTTAAAGTTGTGAAACGTTTTGTAGCAGGTTTCATAATAATTCTCCTTAATACTCTATTTTAGACTGTGTCATTTTCAAAAATCTCGATGAAATAAGTTATATTCTTTAGTTCTTCTTATGGATATAATATACTGCATATTAGAAAAAAAGAACAGGACACGTATGTCCTGCTCTATTCTTTCATGGCATCTCTCATTTTCTCTGATATGATATCTGCTAAAGAGGTATCTCCTAATAATCTAGCCAAGATTATCCCTTCTTGATAGGCCTTTTTAGCCTCAAAAATATCATTCTTTACAACATATAGATATTGTCCCTCTAGCATTCTCAAAATTGGTTTTTTCTGATAATCTTGAGTTTCCTCCATAATGTGATGCAGTTGATTGAATGCTACTTCCGATAAATGAAACTTTTTTCGTTCATATTCAACTATTGGAACCATTAATAAGGCATCCCTAAGTAAAAATAAATACTCCGTGGGAATATTATCATAACTATTTATTAGATTTCTACAAATGGTATAAAAAGTCCCTTCACTAAACCCATCTGACCGCATACTATCACCATCTCCTAACGAAATTTGATATAGTTCTATAAGTAGTAGATCATTGATAGTGTATACCCTTTTCTCACATAATGATGATAAACTCTTCTCCAAAATGCTCATGCCAAATTTTTGGTGTGTCTTTGAAGTATATGAGTAAAGTTTTGACTGTAAGATATCAACAACCCTCTGTTCATCAGCTGGCAAATCATCATAATAAATATCAATAATTTTACCCAGCTTTTCGTCTAGTTTCATTAGGTTATTTGGCTTATCTAGACTAGTCGCATGCATCAATTGATATTTGAGATTGAGGTATTCTACCGGCAACTTTGAACCTATAGCCCTCTCTCCAAGCAATTCCGATAAAGATATATTCAGACGTCTTGCCAAGTGCTCTAAGGTCTCTAATTTAGGTTGAGACTTCCCTGTTTCTATACGTGTCAATTGTCGTACTGATAAAACCTCATCCCCTTCACAAAATTTTTCTTTAGTGAATCCTTGTGCTAATCTCAATTCTCTTAACCGATGACCAAAGTCTTGTCCAAACATCGCTAGCTCCCTTTTACTTGAAACTATTATAATTTTTATGATTTGTAATAGTATACCACCCAGTATTCACTATTTCAATTTTGAAACGAAAATAATCATTACTTTCAATACCACTTACAAAGAAAAAAGATAGGATTTCCATCCTACCTTTTCAAGTTACTTTCATTGTATCACATCTTAGAGCTGTTCTGCTACTGCTGAAAGAAGATCTTGGATACCATTGGCATCGCTACCACCGGCCATGGCCATATCTGGTTTACCACCACCACGACCTGATACGATTGGTGCGAGAACCTTGATAACATTACCTGCGTGAACGTCTTTAGACTTGCTTGCTACGAGGACATTAACTTTTTCGCCAATGTGAGCTGCAAGGACAAGGACATCAGAGTAGTCTGCTTGTTTCCATTGGTCTGCAAAGGTACGAAGGGCACCAGCGTCAGAAACTTCCACTTGGCTAGCAATGTAACGAACACCGTTAGCTTCTTTAACGTCTTTGAAGACGTCACCAGCTGCAGCTGCAGCTGCTTTTTCTTTAAGCGCAGCATTTTCTTTTTGAAGGGCATGCAACTGCTCTTGAAGACTAGCAACCTTGTTAGGCACTTCTTTCAATTGTGGTGCTTTAAGTGTTGCTGCGATTGCTTTGAGGGCATCTTCTTCTTCACGGTAAGCAAGGTAAGCTTCACGTGATGTCACTGCCAAGATACGACGTGTTCCTGAACCGATACCTTCTTCTTTGACAATCTTGAACATACCGATTTCAGCAGTGTTGGCAACGTGTGTACCACCACAAAGCTCAACAGAGTAATCACCGATTGAAACGACACGTACATTCTTACCATATTTTTCACCAAAGAGGGCCATAGCTCCCATTGACTTAGCAGTGTCAATATCTGTTTCAATCGTTGTTACTGGAGTAGCTTTCCAGATTTCTTCGTTGACTTGTTCTTCGATAGCACGCAATTCTTCTGGAGTTACAGCCTCAAAGTGAGTGAAGTCGAAACGCAAGAATTCTTGTTCGTTAAGTGAACCAGCTTGGACCGCATGGTTGCCGATAATATTATGAAGGGCAGCGTGCAAGAGGTGAGTTGCTGTGTGGTTCTTCATGACACGATGACGACGTGTATGGTCAATTTCAAGTTTATAGTTAGCACCGACTACAAGTTCACCTTCAACCTCAACGGTATGAAGAGGTTGACCATTTGGTGCACGTTGAACATCAACAACACGTGCCACGACAGTACCAGCTGCATCTGAGATCGTACCGTGGTCAGCTACTTGTCCACCCATTTCAGCGTAGAATGGTGTTTGTTCAAAGACAAGGAGAGCTTGACCAGAATTTACAGTATCATGACGGGCATCATCAGCAACGATAACGCTCAAACGACTTTCTGCAGCTTCATCTTCATACAAGAACTCAGATGGTTCAGTAATATTAGCGAGGGTTTCATTTTGCATACCCATAGAACCACCTTTAACGACGCTAGCACGCGCACGGTCTTGTTGTTCTTTCATGGCAGCTTTGAAACCTTCATGGTCAATCTTGAAGCCTTCGTCTTCAGCCAATTCTTCTGTCAATTCCACTGGGAATCCGTAAGTATCGTAAAGTTTGAAGATGTCTTTACCTTCAAGCGTATCTTTACCAGATTTCTTAAGGTTAGCAAGAAGTTCATCAAGCATGCTCGAACCTGCATCAATAGTACGTGCAAAGGTTTCTTCTTCACGTTTAACGATTTTTTCGATAAAGTCTTTCTTCTCAAGAACTTCTGGGTAATAGCTTTCCATGATTTTACCAACTGTTGGAACAAGTTTGTACAAGAAAGCATCAGAAATACCGAGACGACGACCATGCATTACAGCACGACGGAGAAGACGACGAAGGACATAACCACGACCTTCATTACCTGGAAGAGCGCCATCACCGATGGCAAAGGCCAATGAACGAATGTGGTCAGCGATGACCTTGAAGCTCATATTATCCCCATCAGGATCGTAAGTCTTGCCAGACATTTTTTCGATTTCACGAATGATAGGCATGAAAAGGTCAGTTTCAAAGTTTGTTTTAGCCCCTTGCATTACGGCTACAAGACGTTCAAGACCTGCGCCCGTATCAATGTTTTTATTAGGAAGTTCCTTGTATTCTGAACGTGGGACAGCTGGGTCTGCGTTAAATTGTGACAAAACGATGTTCCAAATTTCAATGTAACGGTCGTTTTCAATATCTTCTTCAAGCAAACGGATACCAATATTATCAGGGTCAAAGTCTTCTCCACGGTCAAAGAAGATTTCAGTATCTGGTCCTGAAGGTCCAGCACCGATTTCCCAGAAGTTATCTTCAATTGGAATCAAATGACTAGGTTCAACACCACAAGCAATCCAGCGGTTGTATGAATCTTTATCATCTGGATAGTAAGTCATGTAAAGTTTGTCTTTTGGAAAATCAAACCACTCTGGGCTTGTCAAAAGCTCATAACCCCATTCGATGGCTTCATCACGGAAGTAGTCACCAACTGAGAAGTTACCAAGCATTTCAAACATTGTGTGGTGACGAGCTGTCTTACCAACGTTTTCGATATCGTTGGTACGGATAGCCTTTTGTGAGTTGGTGATACGTGGATTTTCAGGAATCACAGAGCCATCAAAGTATTTCTTCAAAGTGGCAACCCCTGAGTTAATCCAAAGAAGGGTTGGATCGTTAACTGGAACCAAGTTAGCTGATGGTTCAACAGCGTGACCTTTTGATTTCCAGAAATCAAGCCACATTTGACGAATTTGTGCTGAAGTAAGTTGTTTCATTGTTTCTCCTTAAATAAATGTTTCTTATTTTGAGCTATTCTCGAGCATTTCCACATAGTCAATAGCAACACACAGGGAAATGGCCAAATCGGCGTAAGTATTTTCATAAACAGTAACAGTATAGGTCGATGTCAGATGGAAGAGCTCCTTTTGAATCCTAGCAACTACCTGATTTTGACTATTAAGTAGTTGAAAATCCAAGTCCCAAATATTACCCTCTATTCGCAAGCCAAGATTATCGACATCATACTTATCACGAAGAAGGGTTAATTTTTTTCGAATGTAAAAACTCGAACCATCCTGCAAGTCTACTGTAAACTTAGGCAAGAGACTAAGCGGCTCCTTGGTGATATGACTAATCTCACGACCATCCTCACCAAAAATTGTAAAGGTCTTTGGAATCTTGAAAAAGGATCCTTCAACCTGATAGGCAACTCTACCTTGATCATCCTTGATATCAAAGCGTTCGCCACCCAATCGAAACTTCTGTTTGACAAAATAGGTTTTCATACGCTACCTCCAATATTGTCATACATTTCATTCAGAAAATACCCAAAGAATAAAAGACAAGACCACTAAACGAAGGGCGACGTGAACCGCGGTACCACCTTCATTCAATGAACTTGTCATTCTTATTTGTCTTTAATTGTGAACTTTGAGTAGCAAGTAACCAGATTCGTCCATGGCTCGCAGCGACCGCCATTTTTCTGTATCAGAAGCGATGATTACCAATCTCAAAGGGAAGGCTAAAAATGTCATGATATTAGAACTTTCAGCCACTCTCCATTTTAACGTGTTTTAGGTCTTAGGTCAAGCTGATAATAGCATTATCAACTCTATCTTGTGATTTATTTGCTAGAGCTTGATGATGAACTTGATGAAGCTCCAGAACCAGTCACATACTGGTCAAGAATTGCGCTAAAGGCCTTATCTACAACTTTAACGTTATATTTCTTAAGGACCTTAGCAATCACTGAGTTAGTGAAGTTAGTATCAGATTTCTTACCATTGATGATAACCTTAGTCAAATCATCCTTATAGTTTTTCCAATCTGCATTTTTCTCAGATTTTGAAACAGTTTTGACGATGTAGTAAGTCGCAGCACCAGTTGAGCTGTTTGAAACAGTCACTACGTCAGAAACGGCATTAGCATCTTGTTTGAAGGCTGCTGTCAAAACATCTGCTGGGAAGTCTTGAGAAGCTGAGTTAACTGTCTTAGAAGTCACTTCCAAGCTGTTATCTTTAGCAACTTGTGAGAAATCTGCTCCTTCTGCCTTAGCTTCAGAGTCTACTTTATCTGCAACTGCTTTATCAGTAGTTGAAACCACTTGCACCTCTGTATTTGGTGTGTAGTTATCGTAGGCAGCCTTGTAATTTGCTTCCGTCAAATCTTTTTGTGCGGCTTGGTTAACAGCATACTCAACCAATTTTTGTGTACGGATTTGATTACGGTATGACTCTTCTGTTTGACCATAGGCTGCAAGTACTTGTGAGAATTGATCTCCGTATTGTTCTGAAGCTTGCTTATAAGCTTTGTCAACGTCTTCTTTGCTGACCTTGCTACCATATTCTTTTTCAAGAGCCTTTTGCAAAGTTGCACTCAAAACACTTTGTTGTGTTTGGCTGCTACCTTTAAGTGAATCAAAAACATCACCAACAGTAACAGTATCACCTTTCATAGATACCAAAGTTGTTTCTTCAGTTGTTTTGTTACCTAGAGAAACATACATAGCACCTGCACCAACGAGAGCTGAAACAGCTACAAGGGCAAGACCCCCAAGGAAGCGACCACCTGAGCTTGGTTTACCAGCATCACGTGTCTTTTTAGTTTTAGCACGTTTAGCTTTTTCTTTCGCTTTTTCACTGGCGAGGGCGATGCTTTCCTCTTCTTCTTTTTGGCGATCAAGATGCTCTTGTTCTGCGTCTTTGTCTGCTACAACCTCTTCAACAGTTTCTTCTGTTGACTCAAGGTTTTCATTTTCTTTAGCCATTCTATCTACTCCTTAAATTGTCAATATCTCTGTTATTATACCACACTTACTTAAATAATGCTTAATCTGGCAAGATAATATTTTCAGAATTTTTCCGAAGCATAAGAAGTCCATCACTCATAGGTACCAAACTAGCAGTTAAACCAGGGTTATTTAATGTCGCATCAAAAAGGCGATGTAAACCACGGTAGATAGTACGTTGACCACGGCGAACCTCCATAATGTCTTTAGCAATATCTCCTCCTTGGAAGATATCATCAAAAACAATCACACCGCCAACCTTAAGACGTTTTAGGATTTCAGGCAGAAAGACGATATATTTAGACTTGGCTGAATCCATAAAGACAAAATCATAATCAGTGTCCAAATCTTGCAAGACTTCTGCTGCATCCCCCTCAACCAAGGTAATTTGTTTGCGGCTGTCATACTTGGCTAGATTTTCCTTGGCAAAGCCAATCATTTCTTCATTACGATCAACCGTCGTAATCTGAGCATCAGGTGCATACTCAGCCATAAGAAGGGCTGAAAAACCAATAGCTGTTCCTACCTCAAGGATTTTCTTAGGCTGCAAGGTCTGCAACAAAAATCGGAAATAAGCAACAACTTCGTGCTGGATAATTGGAATATTTTCCTTACGAGCAAAGGCTTCCAGTTCAGCCAAATGCCCTTTATTTTCTTGAAGATGCGTTCGCATGTAGTCCACGATATCCTTGTTGACTACAGGACGTCGCATGTTGTGATTTGCGTTTTTACTATATGATTTAACCATGTGTTTTATTATATAAAAAATCCCTAGCGAGTGCTAGAGATTTTTCTTATCTATAAATCAAATCGTCATCATTAGGCTACTTGACGTAACCCCCTCTTTTTCAAGAGGTAAGCAATGACCAAAGCCACCACGTAAAGAGCGATGAAAACAAGCAAGGTCATCTGGTATGATTTTGTCAATTCGTAGGTTACCGACAAGAGCATTGGCCCCACTAAGGCCGCCATCGCCCAGGCAGTCAAAATATAACCATGAAGGGTAGCCAACTCCTTTGCCCCAAAGATATCGCTAAGGTAGGGAGGAATCAAGGAGAATCCTGCCCCGTAGCAAGTCATCAGAACAGCCATCGCAACCACAAAGACAAGTGGCACTTGTAGAACAATTAGGAGGACGGCCATAACAATATTAACCACAAAGAGGAGAATAAAGGTCTTCGGACGCCCAATATAATCCGACAAGCCTGCCCACAGAAGGCGACCAAAACCATTAAAGATTCCCATAATACCTACAACAACCGCCGCTGATTCCGCTGACATCCCAACCATATCTTGAGCCATTGGAGAAATAGCAGAGACAAGGGCTAAGCCACATGAAATATTGATAAACAGAATAAGCCATAACCAGTAGAAAGTTGACGATTTCAGGGCCTCATTAGCCGTAACTCCCTTGCTCAAATCAGCAGCCTGACGGTTTGGACTCTTGTCAGCCAACAGTTGTGTTTCCTCTACACTTGGTCGTTTAATGAATTGTGAGACAAAAAGCATAACAACAAAATAAACGACTCCCAAGATATAAAAGGTCTGCTCAACACCACGTGCCTGAATCAGATATTGAGCAATGGGACTGGTTAACAGCGAGGCAAAGCCAAAGCCCATAATGGCAAGGCCAGTCGCAAGTCCACGCTTATCAGGAAACCACTTAATAATGGTTGAAACAGGCGTAATATACCCCACACCCAGTCCTAGACCACCAAGAATACCATAACCAAGATAAAGCATCCACAGCTCTCCATGAGCAATGGCAACTCCTGTCAGAATATTTCCCCCAGCATAGAGGACCGCCGACATACTTCCAGTCACTCTCGGACCAAATTTTTCAACCAGACGCCCCATGAAAGCTGCAGAAAGCCCTAGACAAAAGATAGCCAATGAAAAGGCAAAAGAAACTGAAGATTGATCCCAGCCAGTCTGGGCCATAATAGGATTACGATAGATACTCCAAGCATAGGTAGACCCCAACATGAGATGGAGTAAGACACCACACGTTGCTACAAGATAACGATTGGTTGTTTTCACAAAAACCTACTTTCTATTTCTGAACATTGTTCACTTATAAAACACAAAACGTTAGGTTTTTAGTCTATCATGAATATAAACCATGGGCTATAAATATGCTCATCAACTCATTTCCAAATCAATTAGAACTTGTATTCTAGTAAACGTTCGTTTTTAGACATAAAAAGAATCATCCTGATTCAGAATGATTCTCTCTTATAGTGACTTATTTTTAAGAAAGGTGAACACCTTTTTCAACCAAGTCTTCCAATTCAACGAGACGGTCTTCAAAAACTTTGAAGGCAGCATCCAAGTAGTCGGTATTGGTCATATCAACACCAGCTTTCTTGATGACTTCCAAAGGATAGTCTGAGCTTCCCGCCTTAAGGTAAGTAAGGTAAGCTTCCTTATCTTCTTCAGTACCATGAACAATTTTTTCAGCCAAGTAGCTTGCTGCCGCAAACCCTGTAGCGTATTGGTAGACATAGTAATTCATGTAGAAATGCGGAATACGTTCCCACTCAAACTGAATTTCGTAGTTATCTTCAGCTTTGAGATTATAGTATTTCTCATTGAGATCTGCGTAAAGCTTATTCATGAAGTCGGCTGTCAAGATTTGACCAGATGCATCTGCCTCATGGATAGCATGTTCAAACTCGGCAAATTGGGTTTGACGGAAGACAGTTCCCTTGAAACCATCCAAATAGTGGTTAAGAATAGCAAAACGTGTCTTGTCATCTTTGACCTCTTTAAGAAGCGTTTCTGTCAAGATATTTTCATTGGTTGTAGACGCAATTTCCGCCAAGAAGATTGGGTAATCTCCGTAAACATATGGTTGAGTCTGACGTGTGAACGTTGAATGCAAACTATGACCAGTCTCGTGAACCAAGGTAAAGAGATTGTCCAAAGTATCTTGCCAGTTCAAAAGCATGAAAGCATTGGTATCATAGGCACCACCTGAGTAGGCACCTGAACGTTTTCCTTTGTTAGGGTGAACGTCAATCCAACGTTCCGTAAAGGCTGCATGAACCCCTTTACTATACTCTTCACCAAAGATTGCCAAGACTTCTTCTGCTTTCTTGAGGGATTCTTCATAAGTAAGAGCAGTTTCAGTCTCAGAAAGTGGTGTATAGACATCATACATCTTAAGCTCGTCAAGCCCCAAGACCTTCTTACGCAAATCAAGGTAACGATGCAAAAGTGGCAAATGCTTGTTCACTGATTCCAAGAGTGAATCATAAACACTTTCTGGAATAAAGTTAGCTGCAAGTGCTGCATGACGTGCTGAATTATAGTGACGAACTTTGGCTTGGTAATTGTGAACCTTGACAACGCCTTGGAGTGTTTGTGCATAAGTATGTTGGAACTGCTCGTAGGTCCCATACATCGCTTCATAAGCTCCCTTACGAATGTCACGGTCCTTAGATTCCATGAGGGTGATAAAGTTACCATGTGTCAACTCAACCACATCCCCTTGACCATCTGATACCCATGGGAAGAGGATATCAGCATTATCCAAGACATTGAAGGTATCCGTTGGACCGTTGAAGATATCACCTGCTGCTGCCAAGAGCTCCTCAGCTTCTTGAGAAAGAACGTGGTCCTTGTTTGCCAAAAGGCGTTCGAAATAGTGGTCATAAAGTCCAAGACCTGGCTCTTGTTCTTTAAACTCAGCTAATTTCTTATCATCCAAGGCCATAAATTCAGGCTCAAAGTATGCAAAGGCTTCACTCAACTGTGAGTAAAGGTTTGAGGCCTTAGCTTGGTACTCTTGGTAAAGCCCTACTGTTGTGTCTTGGTCATTTTTCATTGACGCATAGACATAGATTTTCTCCAAGCGACGCATAAGGCTCATATAAAGTTCTGTTGCCTCAAGCAAGTTCTTAGCAGAATCTAAGAGATGACCTGCATAAGCACTAGCCTTCTTCAAATCCTGAACAGTGCTTTCATATTCAGTCTCCCAATCTGCATCTGTCGCAAAAATGGTCGTCAAATCCCATGTGTATTTCTCTTCTAAATGAGCACGATTGTCTGACATAATATTCTCCTTAATTGTATCTATTCTTTACTATTTTAGCATAAAAGGTGGGAGGGTAGAGAGTTTGTTGATAAGAAAAATGCCTTTTTCGATAATATTGCATAAAAAGCTTTTCAAAACCTTCAAGTGACTCTCTAATTTGTACAAAACCCTGCTTAGATTCTGGAAATCTCACTTGTGGAAAAAAATCCTGATCAGACAGGCATAACAAATTCATTCCCTTAAGATAGGCTTCTTCCTGCCTTCTCATCCACCTTGGATTTTTCCCCATTAATTCTCGTTGAATCACATGTGAGACCTTCTTTCGCTGAGTTACTTGATAAGTCTCAACCTGCTCTGCTTGATAAGGAAAACGTAAAACTGTCATGAGATTTTCGGTTAACGACCAGGCCTTAGTTAAATAATAGACTTTCCCAAAAATATCCTCATAGATGAGATACTTAAGTCTAATTTCCTCACGCTTCCAATCAAGCTCCCATAGGTGAAATCCTATCTTAGCCGTAAAATAGAGAAAGTCCCGCTGTAAGTCTGTTAAACGTCCATTCAACCAGAGTTCCTCACCCAAAAGCCAACGCACTTCGTAACCTGCTTGGTGATAGGCACGTGTCCTCTCTCTCAAACGTTGCTGGGATAACCGAGAACACTGAACTTCTAGAGCCAGGGAATCTCCAACAAATAAATCTGCAATTTGCCCCATCTCAGACAAAACCTTTTCAATACTTACTTTTTCACCATGATTAACCAAAGATTTATACAAAGCTGCCTTAAGGGATAAATGTTGGGCCGATTCATTCTCCGAGAAGAACTGACAATCTTGCAAAGACTTATGAGCAAAATGTGGACACATTACCTGGCCATGCCTCAGAAGGACAACTCCCTGGCAACCAGGACAGCTATAGGATTCCTTACGTTGCAAACTGGTTTCTAGAGCTGAAACGAGCTTCCCCTCCTGATTTCTTGCAATTAACATGACTCTCTCCTTCGTGCACTCTCTTACTTATTCGTAAAAGAATTCACAAAATAAAAAAACATCTAGATTACTCTAGATGCGTCCCCCATTCAAACTGAAACTTGCTCCCTGCTGTATGGAAACTTAGGTTTATAGGTGTATTGCTTACCTTGGGATACAAGTGCCGCTCAGTCCATTTGATCTCTTTTCAACAATCTCAATTCTTCAAGAAAAATCCCCCAATTTTCCTAGGAATCAGGATCTTGAAAACAGTTTCTATCCCACATAACCATTAAAAATAGTTATTGTAGCATAGACAGATGCTCTCACAAACATCTGGTCAAATTCCGTCACTGAAGCATCATCCCAATATGCTTATCACCCTTTTGTTCCGCAATCCCACTAAAAACTTAATCCTTGAGTTGATAATGAGATAAAACAATTTTTAGACTTTTACAAGTTAAAGTCTTTATTTACTAACATTGAACCACCATTTCCCTAGGTGCAGTTCAATACCAACAAACGCAAAACCGTGTTGGTCCAAAATGGTTTCTAGTTAAGAGTATCTTGTGATTGATAGTCAGTCAATCTGAAAAACTTTCCCTCTAGCTTCTTTACGCAGAACGTCTTACTGCTTACAAGATACTATTTCCTAGAAGAGTATCGGCTAAAAACCCCACTCTCAAAACATACCACCTATCAGTCATTAGGTTTAGTCCACCTTCTGATAGGTATATTAGCAGTTACTGCTTTATTTTCTTTCCCTCTTCGCTTTTGACGATTAGTCTCTACCGATTCTGCTGTTTTTGAATCTGTCGTTTGCTCTACACGGATTAAAAATACCGCTAGCTCCCGCTACGATGATGCTGATGTTTTAAATCGATTAATCTAATTTTTTGCTGTTTAAATCTGCTCTTTTTTAAATCATCACAATGAAACATTGGAATTTGATAACTTAGAATTCCAGATTCTAAGCTAGTCCTTTTTGACTAGGGAGTCACCCTGCCAAAAAAACAAACTCTTCCTAACACAATCTATTATACTGTATTATAATTTTTTGTCAATTAATTTATTTCATATTTTTTGAAAATAATATTTACACCCTTATTTTACACATAGTTAAGTATAGAGAAAAGCTTATAATATAGGCTTTAGTTGCGATTTTGAAAAAATTAGAAAATGTATGTCTATTTTTCTTTTTTCAGTCGAAATCAAGTATTTTTAGGAAATGTCAGAAAATTTCATCTTTCTTATTTCTACTTAACTTGATTTTTCCAAACGATAAATTGTAAAATATAGTGCAACAAAAAAACTCATAGCCTTTCATTGGTGTAAACTGTAAGTAACCACACAAACAGAACCCGAGGAAACACTATGAGCTACTCCCATCTTAC
>NZ_JACLQS010000017.1:0-40042 GCF_016648815.1 Streptococcus sp. 9.1
ATTTAGAAGTTGTTTTGTAGATTTATTTAAAACTGACATGATGTATAATGTTTGGTCAAGAGTATATAACAAATCGTTTATTTTAAAATACGATATTAAATTTCCTAGTAGGCCAATAGGAGAGGATACATTATTCAATTTTCAAGTTTATCGACATTTAAACACCATTCTATTTATTGATTCTACACTCTATAATTATATTGCTGGTAGAAGTGGTTCAGCATTAACCAGTTTTCATCCTAGGAGAATTGAAATTCAATTAGATGAACTTCAAGAATTACATAAATTGCTTGAACAGTTCCAATTAGAAGATGCTACATTAATGCAGGAAATTAAGACCAAAATTATCATAAGTTCAGTTTTTCAAATTTCTAATTTAAAGTTGAAAAGACAAGAAAAAATAGAATTACTACAGTCCGTTATTTCAAATAAAGCTTTTGAAAATATTTTTTCAGGGAATGGAGATCAAATCATTGGTCCTTATAATATGTTATTGAGACAGCGAAATATTTCTTCTTTTCTTAGAAGATTGAGTATTGATCTTCTCACCAAAAAAAAATTTCGGACAGTCATCTTTATTGAAAAAATGAAAATGAATCCAATCTTACGTAAAATTGCTTTTAAATAAATTAGCTATTCTTATAAACAGTAAAAGGGTATTATGTTAAAAATTAAGTTTGAGAACCTTTTGGTTATTTTGGTCTTATCGTTAATTGTTGGGTACGATGTTATTATGACTTCGGTTCTTAATAAAACTCTCCCTCAGTTACCAACTATTCTCTTGATTGGTGTTGTATTAGTGTTGTCACTAAGGTTTTTATTTATTAAAAATTTCAGTATATTATTCATTGTTTCAGGAATTCTTTTAATCGTAACAAGTTTATGTGTTTTTTTACAAACTGGTGCTACCAATTTTCTCCTATACTCATTATTGATTTTACTACTATACGATGTTGATGTAGATGTTATTTTAAAAACTTATGTGTTTGTTGCTGGTTCAATTGTCATAGGTATATTCTTACTTTCATTAATCGGTCTTCTACCAAATTTACAATTTGCTCAAGTTAGATCTTCTGGATTAGTTATAAGAAATTCATTTGGCTTTATTTATCCTACAGATTTTGCCTCACACTGTTTTTATTTGTTTATTGCTTGGGGATATTTACTTAGAGAAAAGTATATTTGGCTTAGGGTGGCAGTTGGAGTAGCTTTATCAGCCTTTATTATCAAATTTTGTGATGCTAGATTGAATTCTATGTCTATTTTGGTAGCTGTAATTATCTTTTTAGTAATGTACTATACTAATGAAAAGAAATTTAAAGTTTATTACATACTACCCTATTCTGCGGCAATTTTTTCATCATTGATGTTTTATTTGTCTTCCCATTTTTCTTTTTCTTCCCCATTTTTTGTTAAGTTGAATGATTTCTTCAGTATGAGACTTTTTTTGGGTAAAAATGCCCTTGATACATACAAGTTACATCTTTTTGGAACTAATAATGTAAAATTTATTGGTTATGGAGGTACTACAGAGTCAGTACTCAGCTATAATTATGTTGATTCCTCATATATTCAAATGTTATTCTACTATGGAATTGTTCCTGTAGTCTTGCTTGTATTAGTTTATGTTTTATCATCCAGGAGATTTTATAAAGAAGGCAAAATGTTATTTCTCGCATTACTTTCTCTGATAACTATTAATTGTATGATAGAAGCATTTTGGGTTAGACCAGGGTACAACATCTTCATGTTTACATTATTCGCAAGTTTAATTTCGATAAAAGAAATAAATGACGAGGAAAATAAAATGAAGGTACTATAAATGAAAGTTTTAAAAAATTACGCCTACAATCTTTCCTATCAATTACTGGTCATTGTTTTACCAATCATTACGACACCTTATGTTACTAGGATTTTTAGTTCTAAAGATTTAGGTACTTATGGTTACTTTAATTCGATTGTGACCTACTTTATTCTTTTGGCGACTTTAGGTGTTGCTAACTATGGTACTAAAGAGATTTCAGGACATCGAAAGGATATTCGTAAAAATTTCTGGGGTATTTATACCCTCCAATTGATTGCGACTATTTTGTCTCTTGTCTTGTATACATCATTATGTTTGTTCTTTCCTGGTATGCAAAATATGGTGGCTTATATCTTAGGATTAAGCTTGATATCGAAAGGAATGGATATTTCTTGGTTATTCCAAGGTTTGGAGGATTTTCGTCGTATTACCGCTAGGAATACAACGGTAAAGGTTTTAGGAGTTATTTCTATCTTCCTATTTGTGAAAACATCTGGTGATTTGTATCTCTATGTTTTCCTATTGACCTTCTTTGAATTGCTTGGGCAATTAAGTATGTGGTTACCAGCGAGACCTTACATTGGAGAACCACAATTTGATTTATCCTATGCTAAGAAACATCTTAAACCTGTTATTTTGCTGTTTCTCCCTCAGGTTGCCATTTCACTATACGTGACTTTGGATCGTACGATGTTGGGAGCCTTGTCATCTACCAATGACGTCGGTATTTATGACCAGGCATTGAAGATTATCAATATCCTCTTAACACTAGTGACGTCTTTAGGTAGTGTAATGCTTCCTAGGGTATCTGGTCTTTTATCTAGCGGAGATCATAAGGCCGTTAACAAGATGCATGAGTTGTCTTTCTTGATTTATAATCTTGTGATTTTCCCGATAATAGCAGGTCTCTTGATTGTTAATAAGGACTTTGTGAGTTTCTTCCTAGGGAAAGATTTCCAAGAGGCTTATCTGGCCATTGCTATTATGGTCTTTAGGATGTTCTTTATCGGTTGGACAAATATTATGGGAATACAGATTTTGATTCCACATAATAAACATCGTGAGTTTATGCTCTCTACGACTATTCCGGCTGTTGTCAGTGTTGGACTTAATCTCTTGTTAATTCCTCCATTTGGTTTTGTCGGGGCCTCAATTGTATCAGTTTTAACAGAGGCTTTGGTATGGGTTATTCAATTGAATTTTTCAAGGAGATTCATCAAAGATGTGTCTATCCTTCCAGCCATGTCAAAAATCATCTTAGCATCAGTTGTCATGTATCTTGGACTCTTTGTCTTTAAGATGTTTGTCCAATTTAAACCTATGCTTAATGTAGCAGTAGATGGTCTTGTCGGTGCTATCATTTATATCGTCTTGATTATTGTCTTACGTGTCGTTGATATGAAAGACTTGAAACAACAGTTAATGAAAAACTAAGGAGAAAAATATGTACGATTATCTTATCGTTGGTGCTGGTTTGTCTGGAGCAATCTTCGCACACGAAGCAACTAAACGCGGTAAAAAAGTAAAAGTGATTGACAAGCGTGATCACATCGGTGGTAATATCTACTGTGAAGATGTTGAAGGTATTAACGTTCACAAGTATGGTGCCCACATTTTCCATACCTCAAACAAAAAGGTTTGGGACTATGTTAACCAATTTGCTGAATTTAACAACTATATCAACTCACCAATTGCTAACTACAAGGGCAGTTTTTACAATCTTCCGTTCAACATGAACACTTTCTATGCTATGTGGGGCACTAAGACTCCTCAAGAAGTTAAGGACAAGATTGCTGAGCAAACGGCTGATATGAAAGATGTTGAGCCTAAAAACTTGGAAGAACAAGCGATCAAGTTGATTGGTCCAGATATCTACGAAAAGTTGATTAAGGGATATACTGAAAAACAATGGGGACGTTCTGCCACAGACCTTCCACCATTTATCATCAAACGTCTCCCTGTTCGTCTGACTTTTGATAACAACTACTTTAATGACCGTTATCAAGGGATTCCAATCGGTGGTTACAATGTCATCATTGAAAATATGCTTGGAGATGTAGAAGTAGAGCTTGGAGTTGACTTCTTTGCCAATCGTGAAGAGCTTGAAGCTTCAGCTGAAAAAGTTGTCTTTACAGGAATGATTGACCAGTACTTTGATTATAAACATGGTGAGTTGGAGTATCGCAGTCTTCGTTTTGAACACGAAGTCTTGGATGAAGAAAATCATCAAGGAAATGCCGTGGTCAACTACACAGAGCGTGAGATTACTTATACTCGTATCATTGAGCATAAGCATTTCGAGTATGGTACACAACCTAAGACAGTCATCACACGTGAATACCCAGCTGATTGGAAACGTGGAGATGAACCATACTACCCAATCAATGATGAAAAGAACAATGCCATGTTTGCTAAGTACCAAGAAGAAGCTGAGAAAAATGACAAGGTTATCTTCTGTGGACGTCTTGCAGATTATAAATACTACGACATGCACGTGGTCATTGAGCGTGCTCTAGAAGTCGTTGAGAAAGAATTTACTAGATGACACAAGAAAAAATTGATATCGTTGTTCTTTGGGTAGATGGAAGTGCCCCAGAGTTTATCCGTGAGAAACAAGCAGTTACTGAGAATGTTTCTGATTTGAACCAAGATATTGATGGTGAGCAACGTTATCGTGATTATGGTATTTTTAATTACTGGTTCCGAATGATTGAAAAGCATGCTCCTTGGGTAAATAATGTCTATTTGATTACCAATGGGCAAAAGCCAGACTGGTTGAATTTGGAACATCCAAAACTCAAATTGGTTACTCATAGGGAATTTATGCCTAAAGAATATCTACCGACCTATAATTCAGCAGCTATTGAGCTTAATCTTCATCGTATTGAAGGATTGTCGGAGAACTACTTGTATTTCAATGATGATATGTACTTGATTAGAGACAGTCAACCTTCAGATTTTTATAAAAATGGTCAGCCTAAGCTTTTAGCTGTTTATGATGCCTTAGTTCCTTGGTCACCATTTACGAATACTTATCACAACAATGTTGAATTAATTTATCGCCATTTTCCTAATAAGAAGGCTTTGAAGTCTTCGCCATGGAAATTCTTTAATTTCCGTTATGGTTCCTTGGTTTTGAAAAACTTGTTACTCTTGCCTTGGGGTCCTACGGGATACGTGAACCAGCATTTACCTGTTCCGATGAAGAAGAGTACCTTGGCACATTTATGGGAAATTGAAGGTGAAACTTTAGATAAAACATCGCGAAATCCAATTAGAGACTATGGAGTAGATGTTAATCAATACATCTGTCAGCATTGGCAAATTGAAAGTAACCAGTTTTACCCTATGTCTAAAAGTTTCGGAGAGACAATCGGTTTGAATCAGGTGGATAAGCTGGAATCTATCTTTAAAGATAGACGTAAAAAACTACTTTGTGTGAATGATGATGTTGACTTTAAAGAGGAGAATATCATTCGTTTTAAGGAAATCTTGAATGAATACTATCCTGAAAAATCAGCTTTTGAAAAATGAGAAATAAGAGATGAAATACTATTTAAAAGAAGAATTTTTACACGATAACAATGTCAAAAATGCTGGAAATAAGGCACGGAATGATGTTGAAGTAATTTTAAATAAATTGGGTTATTCTCCATTAAAAGTTTTGGTTAAAGACTGGTATCAAATGAATGTGCTAAATGCTCAGATTCATAAATATAGAGCACATTCTAAAGCCTTTAAATTCTTAAACAAAAATGATGAAATCGTGATTCAATTTCCTTTGTTACATCATACTTTATTTCTTAGCAATTTGTTAAGAAAACTAAAAAACAAAGGTGTTAAAGTCTATTTTCTAATTCATGATTTAGAAACACTTCGTTTTGTGAATGATAAAACTTTACCCTTTAGGATGAAGTTACGGATGAAATTAACTGAAAGCGATACGTTCCGTAACGTTACAGGTATCATTGCCCACAATCCAATTATGAAATCTGTTTTAGTGGATAAAGGGGTTGAGGCAGATAAGATTGTTAGCCTTGGCATTTTCGACTATTTGATTCCAAATTTCCAAGAGAAGACGGGTCTTACTAAGAATCAGCCAATCATTGTAGCTGGTAATTTGGCTCAGGAAAAAGCTGGTTATCTTTACTCTCTTCCTGCAGAACCTGCTTATAACCTTTATGGTGTCGGCTTCGACGAAAGCAGAGCTCTTGAGAATGAGAACTACTTTGGTTCCTTCCTACCTGATGAGCTTCCTGCAGCCCTTGAGGGTGGTTTTGGGCTTGTCTGGGATGGCGACAGTGCTGAGACATGTAGTGGTGTTTTCGGCGAGTACCTTCGCTATAACAACTCTCACAAGGCATCACTTTACTTGGCCTCAGGATTTCCGCTTGTCGTTTGGAAACAGTCAGCCTTATCTCATTTTGTGCTTGAGAACGGCTGTGGAATTGCAGTAGAGTCACTTCATGAATTGAAGGCGACAATTGACAATCTTTCAGATACTGATTACCAAGATTTGGTTGAAAATACCAAGCGTATCGGTAAAGGTATTCGTGATGGTCACTACCTACTTACTGCATTGAACAATTTAAAATAAGATAAAAAATCCTCATTTTAGTGAGGATTTTTTGCATTATTTGGAGACTTCAAACTGGTATTGGGTTCCTGGAACTTTTCCATTTGAATAGATTGCTTGAATATAGTCGTCATAAGTGATTGACTTGGATTTACCTGCTTTTACGAGCTCTGGATCACGCCATATATTTGGATCAGCAGCATTAGTATCACGCTTGGTGAGGTAGAGGTACTCAATATAGGTTCTATTGTCGACAAAGGCACCAGCAACCTTTTCCTTACCATTATCAGATCGCGTGTACATACGAGTCGTTCCACCACCATCTAGTAGGAAGGCAAGACGGATATTCGAGTAGCCTATATTTTTTAAAAGCTTATAGACGTCTTCGTGATTCAAGCCCTTATTGAGGGAGTTGTGGCCATAGGTTTGGATAATACGGATAATACCATCATAGGTCTCTACGTAAATGGAACGAGCATTTGGTTGGTCAGGATCACCTTTTTCCCAGGTTTTATCTACTTTTTTATCTTTAATGAGAATACCAAAGGCACCTGTATTCCAACCGTTGCTTCCCATGTGGGTAAACATTTTAGCTGTGTCGATATTTGGATAGGTTCCGGCAGTGATATTATTTTGATCATCTCCATATAGAAGGCCTGTTTTTCCCAATTCGATTTCCTTTTGAGCGAAAGGACGATCTAGCCCTTCGTAAGACCAAAAACCAGAGTTAATAAGAGCAAGAGCTTCACGTCGCTTAGCTTCGTACTTAATACTTTGCTCTGTGAGTTCAGGATTATTATCTTCGGTTCTTCCTTTTTGTAGGACATATTTTCCGTCCTTCTTGAAGGAGAGAATCTGCATGTCTACATTTTTAATATTGCCTTTTTCAAGTAAGACAGACTGATCTAAGAGCTCTTTATTCTTTATGGTGAAGTTCAATCCATCTTTATTTGATGGGATGGAAAGTTTCTTAATATCTCGATTGTTGAAATAGATGGTGAGGTAGAGCAGTCCACCAACTATGGCACCTATCATTAGAAGAGAAAATAGTATTCTTAAAATATTCTTCAATTTCATACTATAATTATAAACAATCTAGGCTGACAAAACAATCCTAAGACCATTAAATATCCAAGAATAGTATCAGTTTTTCCTAGTATGGTACTGGTAAGCGTTTTCCAAAAGGGTTATAATAGGGATAAGTTAGTCAAGGAGGTGCTTTATGACCATTAAGGTGATTGCATCAGATATGGATGGAACATTTTTAGACGATAAAGGGAGCTATGATAAGGAGCGTTTTAGTCAGATTTTGGATGCCATGGCTGCGCGTGATATGCACTTTGTCGTTGCATCAGGTAATAGTATGAGTCGCCTTAAACCCATGCTTGCGGAGACTTTTGACCGACTGCATTTTGTAGCTGAAAATGGAGGTCAGGTGGTTAGCTATGGCAAGCTTCTGTGTCAGGAGTTTATGGCGTCAAATGATGTTGAAAACTTGCTAAGCTATTTTAATTATGATTTGTTGGATAGGCCAACTATATTTAATGGTGCTCAAGGCTCCTATATGTTAAAAGGGTCTAGGGTCAATTTTGCTGAGATGATAACAGAAGAAGAGCAAAAAGCCCTTGAAGCAGCCATTCAGCGTTTGAATGGGTTGGAGGATTTAGATGATGATTTCATCAAGATTACCATGTTGCTGAGTCCTGAAGAGGCTAATCGTGTGTCACAGGCTTTTAATCGTGATTTTGATGGCAATCTAGTTGCTGTTCCCAGTGGTTTTGGTGCTATTGACTTCATTCAAAAAGGCATGCACAAGGCTTGGGGGCTCAAGCAACTTCTTAAACACTGGGGCTTGTCTGAGTCCAATGTCATGGCCTTCGGTGATGGAGACAATGATCTTGAGCTCTTGCAAATGGCTGGTCGCTCTTATGCTATGGAAAATGCCAGTCCAGCTATTTTACAAGTGGCTGATCAGATTGCTCCCCATCATAAAGACCAAGGAGTATTGACTGTCTTAGAAGATTATTTAGGATTGATTTAAAGAAAGTATGGTGGAGTAATGAAGTTATATTTGATGAGACATGGTGAGACACTATTTAATACACAAAAGCGAGTTCAGGGCTGGTGTGACTCGCCCTTGACTGAAAATGGGATTTGGCAAGCAGAACAAGCCAAGCAGTACTTCGCAAAGAAAGGTATTTCTTTTGATGCTGTCTACTCCTCTACGCAAGAGAGGGCTACTGATACGGCCAAGATTGTGGCGCCTGACTATTCGGTAACCCAGCTCAAGGGAATTAAAGAAATGAACTTTGGGTCTTTTGAAGCTCAACCAGAGCACCTCCTCCCCAAACATCGACCAGGTTCACGATCCTTTGAAGATCTTTTGGTCCCATACGGTGGTGAAGATATTCGCGAGGTCGGTCAGAGGGTCTTAAAGACTGTCTTAGAGAAAGCAGAAGCACACACTAAAGATGGTGCTGAGAATCTCCTATTTGTCAGTCATGGGGCGGCTTTATGGGGATTAATCATTACCATAGACTTAGCCTTTCCTGAAGGAGTGCGTTTTGGGAATTGCAATATTTGTGTTTATGATTATAACCAAGGTCAATTGGAGCTTCTTCAGGTGATTGATCCGATTTCTGGTTTAGAGGTAACATTATGAAAGAATTTTATTTAATGAGGCATGGAGAAACACGATTTAATGTTCAGCATAGGCTTCAGGGGGTCTGCGATGCCCCTTTGACGGAAGTCGGGATTGAACAGGCTAAAAAGGCTGGTCAGTATCTAGCCAAGCAAGAGCCAATTTTTGATCATGTCTTTACGTCAACCTCTGAGAGAGCTAGCGATACTCTAGAAATTGTGACAGGACGAACAGACTATGAAAGACTTAAAGGGCTTAAAGGACAGGATTTTGGTGCTTTTGAAGGGCAGCCAGAGTATCTTACTCCTAAAACCTTACCTGATGGACAAGGCTTTGGTGATTACTTTGTTCAATTTGGTGGCGAGAGTACGAGCCAGGTCCGGGATCGTATGGAGTTGACGATTAGGGCCATCATGGAGAGTGTGGCCGATGGTTCTAAGTCCTTGCTGGTTAGTCATGGTCCATCTATTTTGCAATTCTGTAGACGTGTTTTAGATCCTGTTCCAGATATTCGTGGTCTTAAAAATTGTTGTATTTTACACTTTACTTATGACCAAGGTCAATTTGGACTGGTCTCAGTTTATAATCCAGTAGAAGAAGAGTATATCTATGGAGGTGAAGAATGACACGATTCTATTTAATGCGACATGGACAAACACTTTTTAACACACTCAATCGAATTCAAGGTTGGTGTGATTCCCCTTTGACTGAAAAAGGTCAGGACCAGGCTCGTCAGGTGCGTGCCTATTTTGAAAAACATGGTTTGACTTTTGATCAGTATTACTGCACGACTACTGAAAGAGCTTCTGATACGCTTGAATTGGCTACTGGGGGTACTGATTATAAACGTGTTAAGGGACTTAAAGAGATGCACTTCGGTATCTTTGAGGGGCAACCGGAGTATCTTCATCCTAAAATTCAAATTCAGGGGCATTTCGGTGACCATTATGCTCAGTTTGGTGGGGAAAGTCAAGATCAGTTTGTAGAACGAGTGGTAAATGGTGCAAGAGAGATAGTGGATAAACATCCTAACCAATCTATTTTGGCTGTCAGTCACGCAGGAGCTTTGATGACTTTTCTTCATGCTGTGGAGCCGGAGCGTACCTTTCAGTCTTGTCCAGGCAATTGCGCCATCTTAGTCTTTGATTACGATGGATCGAACTTTCACTTTGTCAAACTGATTGATCCTTTAACGGATCAAGAGTTGGTGGAATTTTAGTGGCTTTCATGATCAAAGATAGTAAGAAACCCTTTCTTAGTGTATAATGGAAGTGTATTTTAAATTATGGAGTGCCTATGAAATTTACAAAAAATCAGTTCATTTGGTTGGCTGTCCTCTTTTTCAGCTGTTTCTTGATCTATACTTACTGGGAAACAGTTATTTCAATTTGTAACACCATTTACGTTGCCAGTCAGCCCTTCCTGGTTGGAGCAGGGATTGCCTTTGTGGTAAATATCCTGATGTCTTTTTATGAGAAGCTGCTGGTCAAGTTTATTCCATTTGGTTTTATCGCTAAAATCAAGCGACCTATTGCTCTGCTCTCGGCATTGGGAACCATTGGCTTGGTCTTTACTTGGGTAGTATTCACTGTCCTTCCTGATTTGATTGACAGTATCAACACCTTAATTAGTCAAGACCGCTCAGCTATTAATAATTTGATTAATTGGTTGCTTAAGAACAAATCCTTGCAAAAAATTATTCAAGATTTTGGTGGTGTGACACAGGTTAGAGAGCTAATCAATAGCTACAGTGCTCAGTTGCTTCAACAAATCATGAATGGTTTGACCAGTTTCTTGACTTCTTTAACGAGTCTGCCATCAACCTTGATTAATCTTTTTATCAGTATTGTCTTTTCTTGTTATGTCTTAGCTGGAAAAGAGAAACTTGGGAATCAGGTCAATCGTTTGGTAGACGTCTATTTAGGACGTTATGGTAAGACTTTCCACTATGTAGTTGCTATTCTCAATAATCGATTTCGTAATTTCTTCGTCTATCAGTCGCTTGAGGCTTGTATTTTGGGGACCTTGTGTTATATTGGGATGATTATCTTTAATTTCCCATACGCTGCAACTATCTCTATCCTGATTGGTTTTTCAGCAATGATTCCAGTTGTGGGGGCTTATATTGGTGTGACGATTGGTACCATCTTGATTATGACACATTCTGTGACCTTGGCGCTTTTGTTTGTTGCCTACGTGGTTATTTTGCAGCAGTTTGAAGGGAATCTCATCTATCCTTATGTGGTCGGTGGATCTACCGGACTTCCTGGTATTTGGGTTATCTTCGCAATCACCATAGGTTCTGCCTTGGGTGGTATCTTAGGTATGTTGGTTTCTGTGCCAGTAGCCGCAACCCTATATCAGATTGTTAAAGATAATGTTGTTAGGCGAGAAGAAGCCAAAGCAGCAAATGCTCTTGAAAGTAATGACTAATTAAAACAGACTTCGGTCTGTTTTTTTCGTGCTATAGTATCAGATTTCAAGAAGATAGTATAAGTGTAATCGTTTTCTAAGTGTTATACTATTAGTAAATTGAACAATGCAAGGAGATAAAAGATGACATATACATTTCCGAAAGAATTTCTCTGGGGTGGTGCAACAGCTGCCAACCAGTTTGAGGGTGCTTACAACCTAGATGGCAAAGGCTTGTCCGTACAGGATGTAACGCCAAAAGGCGGTGTTCCCTTTGAACCCGGGGCCTTGAATCCTTTGATTACTGACCAACCAACACCAGATAATCTAAAACTAGAAGGTATAGATTTCTATCACCGTTATAAAGAAGACATAGCACTTTTTGCAGAGATGGGCTTTAAGGTCTTCCGCATGTCAATTGCATGGACTCGTATCTTTCCAAATGGTGATGATGCCGAGCCAAATGAAGCAGGTCTAGCCTTCTACGATAAGGTTTTTGATGAATTGGCCAAATATGGCATCGAACCGCTTGTAACCTTGTCCCATTATGAAACACCACTCAACTTGGCGCGTCGGTACAATGGATGGACTAATCGTAAATTAATTGGTTTTTATGAGAATTATGTTCGTACAGTCTTCACACGTTATAAAGATAAGGTCAAATATTGGTTGACCTTTAATGAAGTGAACTCTGTTTTACACGCACCGTTCATGTCAGGTGGGATTTCAACTCCGATGGAAGAGCTCTCTAAACAGGATCTTTACCAAGCAGTTCACCATGAGTTAGTCGCTTCGGCTTCAGCAACCAAGATCGGTCATGAAATCAACCCTGACTTTAAGATTGGATGTATGGTTCTTGCCATGCCAGCTTATGGAATGACAGCAAATCCTTTGGATCAGTTGGCTGTTCACGAGTTTGAAAATCAAAACTATCTCTTCTCAGATATCCATGCGCGTGGGAAATATCCAAACTATATTAAACGCTATTTCAAAGAGAATGGTATTGAAATACAATTTGCTCCAGGTGATGAAGAAATCTTGAAGAATACCGTTGATTTTATTTCATTCTCATATTATATGTCTGTGGCAACAGCACACAATCCGCAAGACTATAAGGTTGGAAAAGGCAACATCTTAGGTGGTGTCGAAAATCCCTACCTTGAAAAATCTGAATGGGGTTGGGCTATTGATCCAATCGGTCTTCGATTAGTTTTGAATGACTTCTATGATCGATATCAGTTGCCATTGTTTATCGTCGAAAATGGTTTAGGTGCCAAGGATGTTCTCGTTGATGGCCCAGATGGTCCAACAGTTGAAGATGATTATCGTATTGATTACCTTCAAAAACACTTGATTCAAGTTGGCGAAGCCCTTCAAGACGGTGTAGAACTTTGGGGCTATACGACATGGGGGCCAATTGATTTGGTATCAGCTTCAACGGCTGAACTCAGTAAACGTTATGGCTTTATCTACGTTGATCGCAATGATGATGGTAGTGGTAGCTTGGCTCGTTATAAGAAAAAATCATTTGTTTGGTATAAGTCTGTTATCGAAAGTAATGGTGAAGCCCTTTACAAATAGAGTATGACTAAGAATCTCAAAAATATTCGAGATTCTTTTTTAGTATTAAAGTACAACTTTGATATATCTGGATTTCTGTTGACATGAGTAAAAAGAGAGTATTTTAATACACAATAACTTTGTTTATGTTATTCCACATATTTTCTGAAAAAGTGGTAGAATAAAAGTGTGAAAACGTTCTTATATTTTCTGAAGAAGTAGCTAGTCTATTTCTTTGCTTTTCCTACTTAGATGGAGGTAACGATAATGAATGATTTGAAAAGAGTTCTCTTGGCTGGTATTGGCTTGACTGCTATGACAGTAGATAAAGCTGATAGTTTTGTCAAAGAGTTGGTTGAAAAGGGGCGTTTGACTGTTGAAGAAGGTAAGGAACTAGAACAAGAGCTCAAACGTCAAAGTAAAGAAGAAGCTCAAGAATTTTTGAATAAACTTGATGCTAAGAAATCTTCAGTTGAGTATGCGACTAAGGATGACGTGAAACGTCTTGAAGAAAAACTTGACGCTTTGCTCAGTCAAAATAAATAAAATGTAAGGAGACTAAAATGGCAAGTAAACGATTGAGACATGTGTTGAAGGTTTTCTCGTCAGTTGGTCTCCTTTCTTATCGTGAAAAACACCTTCCTCAAGACCAACAGACAACACCCATCAAGCTACGCCAAGCCTTTGAGCAATTGGGACCTAGTTTTGTTAAAATTGGTCAAATCCTATCCACGCGCTCTGACCTCTTGCCAGAAACCTATATCAGAGAATTATCAAAACTCCAGAGTTCAGTTCCTCCCTTGAATAAAGAGGAAGTCATGACGGCCATTAGGAGAGAATTACCCAGTGAGCTTTCTGACAGTTTTCTTGATTTTTCGGAAGAGCCCTTGGCTTCTGGTTCTGTAGCTCAGACCCATAGGGCTAGATTGTTGTCTGGTCAGGAAGTGATTGTAAAAATTCAGCGACCTGGTATTGATGAGGTCGTTAAGGAAGATATTCAGCTTCTCATTAAGCTTGCACGCCATATTCCAAAACATTTTATACCTATGGTCGATGTTCAGGAGGTTTTGGAAAATCTGCGAGAAACCCTAATTAAGGAACTTGATTTCAGAAATGAAGCAGAGGCCATGAAGCGTTTTAAGGCAAATAACAGGGCTGTTGCTTGTCTAGGTGTCCCGGAGGTCTATGATTCCTTTACGACGCCACACCTCATAGTCGAAGAGTACATCGATGGGATTCCACTTAATGACTACAGCCAACTGATTGAGGCTGGCTATGACTTGGAAGATGTGGGTAAGAAACTAATGCTGTCATTTATCAAGCAGGTTTTCAAAGATGGCTATTTTCATGGTGACCCTCATCCTGGTAATCTCTTGGTACGTGATGGCAAGATTTGTTTCATTGACTTTGGGATTATGGGTGAGTTGGAAGTGGGGATGCGTGCGTCCTTAAATGACATCCTATATAGTTTTACTGCTCAGGATGTTGACGGCATGACTAAGGCTATCTTGTCAGTCACCCAGTTTGATAATGGTCTAAACCGTGCGGTTCTAAGTCAGGATGTCGAGCAGATGCTGGGGCGTTATTCTGGTGTTGACTTGGGAAGTCTGTCCATGACAGATTTGCTAGAGGATTTACTGGCTATTTTCCAGAAGAACCATCTTAAGGCTTCCTCTCAAATTACCATTTTGGAGAAGGCTTCGCTTCAAATTGAAGGTATTTTCCGAGAGTTAGCCCCAAATATGGATTTGATGACTTTAGCCAAGGATTACTTCCTAGAAAATATGGGCCCTGACATGCTTAAACAGGCCCTGAATAAAGAGAGTATCTTGATTGAACTCTTTTATCTGATTCGCAATGGGAAAAATATTCCACGTCGCCTGCATCAGCTCTTGGAGCAGATTTTAAACGGACGAATTGTAGTAAACCATGATTTTATTAACTTTTCAGGTCGAATTAAAGTCTTTGAGAAAGTTTTAAATAATCTGGTTTTAGCCTTGTTGACATTGGGATTTCTACTTTCCGGTGCCCTTTTGGCCAATAAATCAGGCTTCGAAAATCTTGCCTGGCTATTTCTTGGATTTGGAATTTTCCTAGCTTTAATCACGGTAGTGCGTATAATATTTAAGAAAAAAGGATAAAGTATGATTGAAACAACTAGGCCTGAGCTTGTGGCCTATCAAGAAGAGCGTTTAGCCAAATTTGTGAATGAAAATCAAAAGTTAGACAAAGGCCAAATTGTTTTTGCAGGGGACTCCATCACGGAGTTTTTTGCGTTGAAAAAATATTTAGGTCGAGAGTTGCCCTTGGTAAACCGTGGGATTGCAGGAACAGACTCGGTTTGGCTTTTAGAACACCTTAAAGAGCAAGTTTTAGATTTGGAACCCAGTAAATTGGTACTCTTGATTGGTATTAACGACATCGGAAGGGGCTACCCCATTCGAGATATTGTCACTCGTATTTCCGATATTATCATGACAGTTCGTCAGGAATCCCTCTTTACTGAGCTCTATTTGCTGAGTATTTTTCCGGTTAGTGAAAAATCACAATATGCTTCTAAGGTTAAGATTCGAAATAATGCGACTGTCCGTGAACTTAATCAACAATTGGCTGTTCTCCCTGGTGTAACCTATGTTGATCTTTATGATTACCTGACAGATGCTCAGGGACAGTTAAATGACACTTACACAACGGATGGTTTACACTTGAGTCCACAAGGTTATCAAGTCCTAGCAAAACCAATCAAGAAGGAGATTTTAGAATGAAGGTAGGCTTAGTCCTCGAAGGCGGGGGGATGCGTGGCTTATACACTGCTGGTGTTTTAGATGCCTTTTTAGAAGCTGGAATCAAAGTAGACGGCGTTGTATCAGTATCAGCTGGAGCGCTTTTTGGTGTTAATTACCTTTCTAACCAGCCCAAAAGAGCCCTGCGCTACAACAAACGGTTCATGGGAGACCGTCGCTACATGAGTTTCTGGTCATGGCTGACAACCGGTAACTTCGTTAATAAGGAGTTCTCCTATTATAAGGTTCCAATGGAGTTAGACGTTTTTGATCAGGAGGCCTTTGCTGATTCGGGTGTTCCCTTCTATGTGGTTACTACAGATATTGAGACCGGAAAACCAGACTATATCAAGATTGATCATGTCTTTGAGCAGATGGAAGCTCTTCGTGCAAGTTCCGCCCTACCTTTGGTTTCTGAAATTGTCGAGTACAAGGGTAAACGCTATATGGATGGCGGTCTGTCTGATAGTCTTCCCATTGATTTTATGGAAAATTTGGGCTTTGACAAACTCATTGTCGTTCTGACGCGTCCTAAGGGCTACCGTAAAGAGCCATCTAAAACGAGTAAGCGAATCTACAAGCTCTTTTACCGCAAATATCCTGAATTCGTTGATGTGGCATCAAATCGCCATATCCACTACAATAAGAGTATTGAAAAGATTGAGGCTTTGGAAAAAACTGGAAATCTTTATGCCATTCGTCCAAAGCATGCGCTTGAAGTTGGTCGATTGGAGAAGGATCCTGAAAAGTTTGAGGCCATCTATCAAGAGGGATTGGAACAAATGCGAAATGAGATGTCTCATCTCAAAACATTTCTTGGAGACAACTAAAAACGTGCTCTGTTGAGCACGTTCTTTTAGTTATTCATTTGTCGAGCTTGACGGCGTTCGTTGACTTTTTGACGACGTTTTTTCTCATTGATAAAAATCAAGTAGACGACATAAAGTGGTAATAAGAGGAAGCAGAACAAGGCAAAATGTTTCATAAAGTTATGCTTATTGCTTGTTTGTTTCTCTTTTTGACCTCCAGAGAAGAGGAAGAAGCCAGTTTTAGTTGCCTTGACAGTACTTGCTTTAATCTTAGGTGACACTGTTTTCAAACCATTATCGACAAGGACATAATCATCTTTAACACTAATCTTAGGCTCTTGTCCTTTTTTGACTGTGGCATAGACATCTTTTTGGACATCGTATTTTTTACCATCAATCTTTTGTTTGCCCTTGCTTAGGACTTTCTTGTAGGAATAGTCTTTAAACATTTTCTCAATGAGGGAGTTACCGAAGGCATGGCGGATTTTTTCGCTACTTTCGTCTTCCCAATTTCCAACGCCTAGGATAACTGAAATGACACGCTGATTACCACGCTTACATGTGGAGATGTAGTTGTAATCTCCACGAGGACTTGAGCCTGTTTTTAGGCCATCGACTCCTTTGAGGCCATAATCAGCACCAGGCAAGGAGTAGTTGTAATTTTCAAAGGTTTCCTCGTATGGTGTTCCTTTTTTGACAGTTACTGTCTGTTGGCTAGTGTATTTAAGGATTTCAGGGTGATGTTTGATAAGGTTATAAGCCATGATAGACAAATCACGAGCTGTCGTCTGGTTAGAGTGGTTATTGTCATAACGTTTAGGCGTGTAGTAGCCTTTGTAAGATGCCGCCCCAGCTCCAGAGGCATTATACCATTTAGTGTTTGTCATGCCGAGCTCTTTAGACTTTTCGTTCATGCGATCAATCCACTTGTCAGGATCATTATTACTGAGATAGTTGGCAAGCATGACTGTTGCTGCATTTGAAGAGGGAACAGCGGTCATAGTGATAAGTTCCGAAACCGTGTATTTTACTCCAGAAACAATCTTGTTGTTTGAGATTTCGTAGATATTAGCAATAGCCTCATCGATTGGCTTGGCTGTAATCACGGTGTCTTCTTTGATTTCTCCCTTTGACAAAGCATCAAAAACCAAGTAGAGAGACATGGCCTTACTCATAGAAGCAGGGTCACGTACTTCATCAATGTTATCTTGCCAAAGGATATCACCAGTATTTGCATCAATCAAAAGTGATGATTTAGGTCTATAGGTCTCGGTGGCTTCCTTGTAGCCCGCTTTTTGTGCTATATCTACTAGTTGGTCAGCGGACGACAGACTGGGAGATAAAGCTAGACTAGCTACCAGGAAGAGTCCTAACAATTTCTTTTTCAAAATAATCTCCTTAGTAACAATGTTTATATGCTCTTTTAAAAGGCATCCATTAATCTATTTTTGTTATATGTTTGTAAAAAAAGTCATACTGGTCTATTATAGCATAGTTTTGGGTGATTTTATCAGTATTCTTTGGGGACTTCCTTGAATAGAGTATAAAAAAGACGTGTCATGGACACGCTTTCTTTTATTTATTGATTTGTCTTGCTTGACGACGTTCTTTGACTTTTTGACGACGTCCTTTTTCATTAAGGTAAATCAAGTAGATGAGACCAACTGGGATAAGGCATAGCAACCAGAAATAAACTGGGAGTTGACCATTATTTGTTGCTTTAGTAGCCTTTTTATCTTTTGGGTTACTTCCAAAATCGAACCATCCCTTAACTTTAGTTGCCTTAACAGAAGTAGCCTTGATTTTAGGTGATACTGTCTTCAGACCATTATCAATGACAATGTGATCATCTTTAACAGAGATTTTAGGGTCTTTGCCTTTTTTGACTGTGGCGTAGACATCTTTTTCGACATTGTATTTTTTACCGTCGATTTCTTGTTCACCCTTGCTAAGAACTTTCTTGTAAGAGAAGTCTTTATACATTTTCTCAACGAGAGCATTACCAAAGGTATGACGAATTTCTTCACCTGTTTGGTCAGACCAATCACCAGAACCCATGATGACAGCAATCATACGTTGATCACCACGCTTGATGGTATCAATATAGTTGAAGGCACCTTCTGGGCTTGATCCTGTCTTCAACCCATCAACCCCATCAATTCCGTATTTGGCACCTGGAATAGAGTAGTTGTAAGTCTCGAAGGTTTCCTCGTAAGGTGTTCCCTTTTTAACTGTGACAACAGGTTTGCTAGTGTATTTGAGAATGTCAGGGTATTTCTTGATGAAGTTATAGGTCATGATAGCCAAATCACGCGCAGTTGTTTGGTTGGTTTGGTTGTTATCATAACGTTGAGGACTGTAGTAACCTTTAAAGGCAACAGCAACGGCACCAGAAGCGTTAAACCATTTGGTATTGGTCATCCCTAGCTCTTTAGATTTTTCATTCATCATGTCTAGCCATTTATCAGGATCATTATTGGTCAAGTAGTTGGCCAGCATCACGGTTGTAACGTTAGAGGAAGGTACCGCCGTCATAGTGATGAGTTCTGAAACGGTATAATCAACACCCGCAACAATCTTGTTGTTGGAAATTTCGTAAATATCGGCAATAGCTTGGTCGGTTGGAGTAGCGGTGATAACAGTATCTTCAGAAATTTCTCCTTTAGACATAGCTTCAAAGACCAAATAAAGTGTCATGGCCTTAGACATAGAAGCAGGGTCACGCACCTCATCAGCATTTTCTTCCCAGAGGACATCTCCGGTATTGCCATCAATTAAGAGGGTTGATTTGGGGCGATAGGCCTCAGTGGCTTCAGTATAACCAGCAGCGCGTGTGATATCCATCAATTCGTCTGCACTAGATAAACTCGGTGCTAGGGCTAGACAAGCTGCTAAAAGGACGGCAACAATTTTCTTTTTCACAATGTGTCTCCTTTAATATCTATGGGGGTTCTGTAGCTGGCAGAACCTATTTTTATCTATTAATAACATTTGCCTGTCAAAACCCTAAATTCAGTAGTGACAAACACTTTCATTATAACATATAAAAGTTAGAGTTTTCCTAACATTCGGCATTTTAATGTAATTTTTAGAATCGCTTGAATGTTACACAAAATATAGTTGAAAGCTGAAAAAAACGAGCTTACTTGCTCGTTACTTTTCATCTTTTATCCTTGTCACTTGATGGTAAATCATGAACCAGGTTTCATTTCGACGCCAGATACTAGTGTGGAAATTTCCTCCCAACTCATAACTAATTAGTTTCGTTTTTTGACTAACAGATGTCATCTTGAAGCTGTCAAAGTTATTGAGAAGTGGTTGTTGATTAGCAATGACTTCTTCACGAGTGTGATGATGACCATTTTCATCGATTAAGTAGAAGTCAGGTGCCAAGAGATTTTCATAGTCAGGAATTTTTGACAGTATAATCTTTTCATTGCGAGAGAGTTTGTGAAGGACATTGCCATAAATTTCATCTTCGGGAATAGCAGCTGGTTCTACATGGACATCAGTGTCATAGACAGAGAAACGCTTGCTGAGAACCTCTTCAATTTGTTCAGTAATGGCATGACTCTCGTAAACAGAGAGGTCAGGATTCATTTCAACCACAATATCAAGATAGACGTTGCTACCATAAGAACGGCCACGCTGCTTCTTAACCTTAGTGACTTTTGGAATCTCAAGAATCGCTTTCTCATAGGCTTTGAGGTTTCTCTCATCGAAACCGTCTGACAAACTAAAGGTTGCTTCCATGAAGATATCATAGGCTGTCTTTAGAATGAATGAGGTAATGATAATGGCTGTAATATAGTCAATAATCGTGAGGTTGAAGGATGCTGCAACAATGGCGATTGACGTTCCAATAGAAGTTACGGCATCGGAGAGATTATCCTTAGCGGCCGCAATCAAAGCGCTAGATTTCAGCTTTTTGGCAAGTCCTTTATTGTATAAGTAAACGCCACACATGACGATAGCAGAAAGAACTCCGACGGTTGCACCAAGGGGATCGACTACAGTTTCCTCTCTTAGAAAAATCTTTCGGACTGTTTGAATTAGGACTTGGAAGCCTACCACGAACATGATAAAGGAAGTGACTAGGCTTGATAAGTCTTCAATCTTCCAATGACCAAACCTATGATCTGCATCAGCAGGTTGACTAGCTAGGTGCAATCCAATGAGTAGGGCCACGTTCCCTAAAATATCTGACAAGTTATTGAAACCATCGGCTATCAAAGAGCTAGAGTTTAAAAAGTGTCCTGCTAGAAGCTTTGCAATGGTTAGAAGAAGGTAGGCAGCGATACTGACAATGGGACCTCGTCTGGCTGCTCTTAAATTTTCATACGTAGTCATAGGATTACCTTTTCTCTTAAAATACAAGTTTAAATTATAGCATAAAACTATAACGAGTTAAAGCTTGTAAGCCCTTTAAACTTGTGGAGTTACTCATTTTTTAAACTTTATAGAAAATGCCTAGTAATCAGGGTGTTTTTTCAGTATTTTCCGAATATTCCCTACAAATTATGGTATAATTTAGGGTGTAAAACAGTCTAAAAAGAGGTTTTTATGGAACATTCGACATGGCACAAGCTTCTGAAAGAGGAACTGCCAGATCATTATTTTTCAAAGATAAATCAGTTTATGAACCAGGTTTATAGCCAGGGAACGGTTTATCCACCACGTGACAAGGTTTTTAATGCCTTGTTGGAGACCCCATTTGAAGAAGTGCGGGTGGTAATCCTTGGTCAGGACCCTTATCATGGGCCTCATCAAGCACAGGGACTATCCTTCTCAGTCCCCGATAGTCTGCCTGCTCCCCCATCTTTGAAGAATATTCTCAAGGAATTAGAGGAAGATCTGGGCCCTAGACCTTTCCATGATTTAACATCCTGGGCCAAGCAGGGGGTGCTTTTGCTTAATGCCTGTCTGACGGTTCCTGCTGGTCAAGCAAATGGGCATGCCGGTCAGGTTTGGGAACCTTTTACAGATGCTGTTATAAAGGTCCTTAATCAGAAGGATACTCCTGTTGTCTTTATACTTTGGGGTGGTTATGCTCGTAAGAAGAAGGCACTGGTGACAAATCCCAAGCATGCCATTATTGAGAGTGCCCATCCAAGTCCTTTGTCGGCTTATCGTGGTTTTTTTGGAAGCAAGCCTTTTTCAAAAACCAATGCCTACCTTGAATCTCAAGGCCAATCTCCAATTGATTGGTTGAAGTAAAATAGAAAGTTGGAAGATTATGTTACTAATTAAAAATGGTCGTGTTGTAGATCCTAAGTCTGGTTTGGATAAGCAAGCTGACGTTCTTGTTGATGGTAAAAAAGTCGTTAAGATTGCGGAAAATATCGAAGCTGATGATGCTCAAGTCATCGACGCGACCGGTCTTGTGGTAGCTCCTGGTTTGGTTGACATTCACGTTCATTTCCGTGAACCAGGTCAAACCCATAAAGAAGACATTCATACTGGTGCCTTGGCAGCTGCCGCAGGTGGTTTTACAACAGTTGTAATGATGGCTAATACTAATCCAACGATTTCAGACAAGGAAACCTTGGAGGAGGTCTTGACTCCAGCAGCTAAGGAAAATATCCATGTTAAGTCTGTTGCGACCATTACAAAGAATTTTGATGGTGAAAATATCACTGATTTCAAGGGCTTACTTGAAGCAGGTGCTGTCGGATTCTCAGATGATGGTATTCCATTGACCAATGCTGGTATTGTCAAAAAGGCCATGGAGCTAGCTAAAGAGAATAATACCTTTATCAGCCTTCACGAGGAGGATCCGGACCTCAATGGTATTCTCGGTTTCAATGAAAATATTGCTAAAAAAGAATTCCATATTTGCGGGGCAACTGGTGTAGCTGAGTACAGTATGATTGCGCGTGATGTCATGATTGCTTATGATACACAAGCACACGTTCATATTCAACACTTGTCAAAGGCTGAATCTGTAAAAGTGGTAGAATTTGCTCAAAAACTTGGAGCGCAAGTTACTGCCGAAGTGGCACCACAGCATTTCTCTAAGACTGAAGACCTCTTGCTCTCAAAAGGTGCTAATGCCAAGATGAACCCACCACTTCGTTTGGAATCTGACCGTCAGGCCGTTATCGAAGGGTTGAAATCTGGAGTCATCTCAGTCATTGCCACAGACCACGCGCCACACCATGCCGATGAAAAGAATGTGGCTGATGTGACTAAAGCACCATCAGGAATGACTGGTCTTGAAACATCACTCTCTCTTGGTTTGACCTACTTGGTTGAAGCAGGTCACTTAAGCTTGACTGAACTCTTGAAAGTAATGACTAGCAACCCATCTGATTTATATGGCTTCGATGCTGGTTATTTGGCTGAAAATGGACCAGCTGACCTCGTAATCTTTGCAGACAAAGAAAAACGTCAGGTCACAGCAGACTTTAAGTCTAAGGCAGCTAATTCACCATTTGTAGGCGAAGAGCTTACGGGCAGTGTTAAATACACTATCTGTGACGGTGAGATTGTTTATCAAGCCTAAGTAGTAGATTAGAGCAGGGCACATCGAGTCATTTGGTGGTGCACCTGCTTTTTTAATCTGAAAAGGAGCAAAAATATGAAAATAGTACTGAAAGGTCTCGTTAAATACCTTGCTTTAACTTTTTTGTTAGCCTGTTTTATGCCCCTGTCTTTGCAACATGTCCGAGCTGATGAGGTAGAGTATAGTCTGCCCTCCTATGTAGGTCACCTTTCAATCCATGATGATGGTAATGCGACGTTTACTCAGGAAGTGACTTATGATTTTGATAGTGATTATAAAGGTCAGTATGTAACTCTGGGGAAAATTGGTGGCTATTCTATCATGGATGATCCTAAGGTTTCGGCAACCGTAAATGGAAAAGAAAAGACAGATATCACCGTAGAAAAAACAGACTCTAATGATGGGGTGAAACTCAAGGTTTATAATTCAGGGTCAGATGGTGACAGGGTAGTTCTCAAAGTTACTTGGCAAATCCAACACCTGTTGAATCTATATTCAGATATTGCAGTTTTAAATTGGTTTCCTATCTCTGATTGGGATAAAGGATTTGGACATGTTGATTTCACAGTTGATGGTCTAGATGCAAGTCAGGGAGAGCTTTATGCCCACACCGGCTATTTCGGAAAAGACCCACAGGTTAAGCGTACTTCTACTGGTTATCAGGTTCATGTAGACAATTTACCATCCTCAGGTAAATTGGAATTACACGCCTACTGGCCGATGACCAGTACTTTACGGGAAAATAACCCGGCTTATTTATTAAATAAAACGAATGAGGCAGACTTTCTAAAAAAAGAAAGAGATATCAAGGAATCTAAAGAAAAGTTTCGACATCTATTTTATGTCACCTTGCCACTTGTAATCTTAAGCTTTGTTCTTGTTGGTATTTTATGTTACCTCATTGTTCTTTATAGCACTAGAACGCCTTCTTTCCCTCGAGATGCACGTCTTTATGAAGCCCCTCAAGATTTAGCACCTTTGGTCTTAGCTAAGAATGTTTATAATCAGTCTTTTGATAAAACAGGACTGAAAGAAGAAACAGGTCCTTTGAAGTTCAAATATATGGTGCAAGCAACCATCCTTGATTTGATTGATAGAAGTCATCTCACCTATAGACAAGAAGGTGATAGTAATATTCTGACACGTATTGAAAAGGAAGGTCTCTCTTCATTTGAAGTGTCTTTCTTGGATATGTTGTTTGATGGTCGCATGGAAATTAGAGATACGGAAATGTTCTCGCGCTATTATCTTGATAAAGATGCTCTAGAAAAACAATTTAAGAGTGCTAGAACAAGCTATGAGCGTGAAGCAATACGTTCCCAAGGAAAACGTGTCAAATATCAATTCACTAATGACGGCTATCAAGTAGCAAAAGGCGTAGAAAAAGAGGAATTTGCGCTTGGACTTCCTAACATTTATAGAGATTTTAGTCCGAAAGAAAAGACATTTAACCTATTGGGAGTAGCAGCTTTGGTACTTTCAATGGTGCTTTGTATTCTTTCAACCTTGTTCTTATTTGCTGCCTTTGGATCAGGACTTGGTTTTTACTATATTCTTGGTCTTCTACCTATAGCAGGAGTTACGATTTTATTCTGGTACTTAGTGAAAAGACGTCGTCAGAGATGTCTTGATGCAACTCAAATTTCAACCTATTACCAGTGGCATAGCTTTAAAAATATGATTAAGAGTATTCCTAGCTTTAAAGAGTCAGAGCTAGAATCTGTCATCCTATGGAATCGTATCTTGGTTTATGCGACACTCTATGGACAGGCGAAAAAAGTAAGTGATGTCCTAAAACGTTACAACATCCACCTCAGCAATCCATCTCTAGATGAGTTTACTTATTCAGCAGCACCGTTTATCATGATGAATAATGTCAATTATCTAGAATCTTATGTTTCTGCCTCAGATAGCGTAAGTAGTTTCTCTATCAATTCGAACAGTGGTAGTGGCGGCTTTGGAGGCGGAGGCTTCTCTGGTGGTGGCGGAGGTGGCGGAGGCGGTGCCTTCTAATCCACACTAGTCGGAGTTTACTATTTGTAGAGACACTCAGTCTATATGATTTTGGGTGTCTTTTTGTATGTCGAAGAATTTATTTCGTTCAAAAATGTTAGGAAGTTTTACTGTGAAGAGATATAAAGCAACAAAAAAAGAGCCAGTGGCTCTTTTTCATTATCACTTAATAACCAGGCTCAAAGACTTCAATAATTTGAGTCAGATAACCTGCATGTAAACCGATGCGATAGTCAACATTTGGTAGGCTCTTTACCAATTCATTAAGGTCTTGATCCTTACTAACCTTGTCAGTCAAAACAGGTAATTCAACAACAAGGAGTTGTGAGTGATCCAGTTGCAGGTAACTACTATTGACCTTGATGTCAGGACGAAGGAGTTTAAATATGGCTCTATCTGAAGCTTGGAGAAGTTGATACAAATCTAAATCAGATAAAGGAACTTCACCAAACTGAGGACTAATATTTATGGAAATGTCGACATGTGCTGCTCTCATTTCCAAAATACGATTTGAAAGAAAACTAGCTAATATAGGATTGCTGAGCTTATCCAAGTTTTCTTGCGTCTCTGGATTACCAATGCTAGCATTATCCGTTTTATAAATCTCAAGTAGACTAGTAGCTTTGGCAGTATCTCCATCTTCCAAAGCCAGTGAAACATCCTTGAGATTTTTTTTGAATAGGTCAAAGGATTTCTGCTTTTGGGTGATAATCTGGATAAAGGACTTGCTGTAGTTAGTCATAGTACCCAACAATTTATGACGTTCTTTGTTAAGTCTATCGATAGATTGTTGGTGAATAGCCTGGTTCCAATTGTAAAAATCCCATAGAAGTAGGGCAATATAGAGAACTAAAATCACAGAACTATTAGAACTAACCTTAAAAACCATTTCAAATAAATTTTTAGGGTCATTAGCTGTTGGAAGGATACTGTTAAGACCATGGATAACAGTAAAGAAGACATAGTAGATAGCTAGGAAGGCAGTACTTCGCAACCAGTTTCGTCTAGCCCAAGCTTCGTCAAGACTACTCATCTGATTGAGATCTACTGCGAAGATCTTAAGCGTTAGGTAAATAATTAACGGAGCTAAGATGTAGGTGAGGATATGTAAGTTAGTATTGAGGGTAACATCACCTTTGATATGGAAGACGTGAGGGAGAATGACGAGTGAAAGTAGTCGGGTAGCCATATCAAAAAGGATAGTTGGATAAAAAGCGTAAAGTAATCGATGATAGAAAGAACGCTCTTTGACAAGGGCCAAATCAGCAACAAGGAAGAAAAGTGGATCTATAACGATTTTGACTAAGTTAAAGTAAGATGCTGCAGCTACATAGGACAAAAATAGCAGTAAGAGGTGTCCTCGTTGTGGCTTAACCTTAGACATAGTCTGGTAGAGGTACCAAATAGAAATGAAACTAACAGCCTGTAAGAGAGGATTGATAATATTAGTAATCATTGTAACCTCCTTTTGTCATGTCAATCTCGATTTGTAAGCGGTAAATACCAGCACGTGTATTAGAAACGATGTTAACGTTTGGATAAGTGGATAGGATCTTATTGACGCGTTTCAGTTCGGGATCAGAGAAATCAGAGGTAATGGCTGAATCTTCTTTAGTACTTGAACTCTCAACGACAAAGTGTTGACTATCCTCGTCTTTAAAATAAGCATAGCTAAGGTATTTCGGTTCGCTATCTTGTGCTTGGTCAATGACATGATCCAAGATAGTTGATAGGACATATACCCAATCTAGAGGATAAATAGGATAAACGGTAATGGGTTCTGGGACCTCCATACTAACCCAAACATCCAACTCTTTTGCCTTTAGGAATTTAGCTTCAAAGAGGACTCGCAAATCAGGGAGTTTTATATTTTCAAGTTTATCTCGATAAAAATGATCAATCTTTTTATCGAGCGGATTCGGAGTCAGCAAGTAATCAATTAACTCCTGAGCCTCTTCGTTTTGTTGGAAACGAATGATATCATAGAGATTTTCAGCTTCATCTTTGATAAAGAGCTCTTGACTAGTTTTTTTCTGGTACCAAGTATTGATGTTCTGGCTTGATTTTTGAAGAAGCTGAGAATGTTCCTCTTGAGCTGCCTGTGTTTGTGCACTGAGGTCCTTTCTATAGAGATTAACCTGTCCAGATAGAATCAGAGCTGTAATAATAAGAAAGGCAATGGTAAAGTGAATGCTTGTCGAAAGGAGTTCAGAAGCAAAGTAGATAACGGCTAGGCCACAAAGGGCAACAGAGGTTGATTTGTACCAAGGTCTCGCTTTATCAATTTGCATCATTCGAGAGTAGTCCACTTGAAGAAGGGCACTTTGAGCAAACCATAGCAAAAACGCAAGCAAAAGTATAAATGGACCAGCAAAATAGTAATCTAGAACAGAAGGGAAAAAGATTGGAATAATCAGGAAAATGACCAGTCTCACCATTAAAGCAAAGGTGAAAGGTATAAAGAAAGTCTCCAAAATGGTATGCCTTAGATTTTTGTAGGATTTAGTAGCTAGCAAAAGTACAAGGGCAATAAAGCCTGATTTTGGAAAGGAAATGCCAAAATAACTAGTGGCGAAAATTGCTATTCCTGCTAAAATAAGAATCCAGTATCTAAGAGACCTCTGGGTGGTCATCTTGAAGATAACAATTTGTAAAATAAAAGCTATACATGCCGTAAGTCCGTGAACGATGACGTCACTCAATATCAAATATTCTCCTATTCGGGTAAAATCTATACAATTATATCATAATGCGCTAAAAAAAAGCATACGGATTGCCTATAAGTGATAAGGTTGTAAGGCTTTTCATTTTTCAAGCATATTTCTTGCTCATTAAGTTTTTTTAACCTATCCTAGATGTATAGAAAAATTTCGATAGAGGAGATCGATATGGGAAAACTTTCTAAAGAGACACATCTTGAGATGTTCACTAAAATGGAACGTATTCGTGAATTTGATTCACGTATTAATAAATTGGTTCGTCGTGGTTTTGTTCAAGGGATGACTCACTTTTCAGTTGGTGAGGAAGCAGCCAACGTTGGTGCTGTTCAACACTTGAGCTATGACGATATCTTCTTTTCAAATCACCGTGGTCACGGACAATCTATCGCCCAAGACATGGATTTGAATAAAATGATGGCAGAACTTGCTGGTAAAGCAACTGGTGTTTCTAAGGGCCGTGGTGGTTCTATGCACTTGGCTGACTTTGAAAAAGGTAACTATGGTACTAATGGTATCGTTGGTGGTGGTTACGCTCTTGCCGTAGGTGCAGCCCTCACTCAGCAATACAAAGAAACAGGAAACATTGTTGTGGCATTCTCTGGAGATGGCGCAACCAACGAAGGTTCATTCCATGAGTCAGTCAATATGGCAGCTACTTGGAAATTACCTGTTATCTTCTTTATCATCAATAACCGTTATGGTATCTCAATGGATATCCATAAAGCTACAAACACACCTCACCTTTATACACGTGCGGAAGCTTATGGTATTCCTGGTTTCTACTGTGAAGATGGTAACGATGTTTTGGCAGTCTATGAAACAATGGGCAAGGCTGTTGAGCATGTCCGTGGTGGTAACGGTCCTGCTATCGTTGAGGTAGAATCTTACCGCTGGTTTGGTCACTCAACTGCCGATGCGGGTGTTTACCGTACTAAGGAAGAAGTTGATGAGTGGAAGAACAATAACGACCCTATTATTAAATACCGTGACTATCTCGTTTCTGAAAATATCGCAAGCGCTGAAGAGTTAGATGCTATCCAAAGCCAAGTTAAGGCAGAGGTTGATGCAGCTTATGAGTTCGCCCAAAATAGCCCAGATCCAGAACTTTCAGTTGCCTTTGAAGATGTATGGGTAGACTAAAGAGAAAGGTTAAGGAATACAAGTATGAGTGAAACAAAATTGATGGCCTTGCGTGAGGCAGTAAACCTTGCTATGAGCGAGGAAATGCGTAAAGACGAAAATATCTTCCTTATGGGTGAAGATGTTGGTATCTATGGTGGTGACTTCGGTACATCAGTTGGTATGTTGGCAGAGTTTGGTGAAAAACGTGTTAAAGATACACCAATTTCAGAGGCGGCTATCGCTGGTGCAGCTGTTGGGTCTGCCATTACAGGTCTTCGTCCAATCGTTGACTTGACTTTCATGGACTTCATCACGATTGCCCTTGATGCTATCGTTAATAATGGTGCAAAAAACAACTACATGTTTGGTGGTGGTTTGAAGACCCCTGTAACCTTCCGTGTAGCCTCTGGTTCAGGGATTGGTTCTGCGGCACAGCACTCACAATCTCTTGAGTCATGGTTGACTCACATTCCAGGAATTAAAGTGGTTGCTCCAGGTAATGCTAACGACGCTAAAGGTCTTTTGAAATCTGCTATTCAAGACAATAACATTGTTATCTTCATGGAACCAAAAGCACTTTACGGTAAGAAAGAGGAAGTAACACAAGATCCTGATTTCTACATTCCACTTGGAAAAGGTGAAATCAAGCGTGAAGGAACTGACCTTACTATTGTCACATATGGTCGTATGTTGGAACGTGTTCTTAAGGCTGCTGAAGAGGTGGCTGAACAAGGTATCAATGTTGAGGTTGTTGACCCACGTACGCTTATCCCACTTGATAAGGAATTGATTTTCGAGTCAGTTAAGAAGACTGGTAAACTTATGTTGGTCAATGATGCTTATAAGACTGGTGGATTCATCGGTGAGATTGCTGCTATGGTTACAGAAAGTGAAGCGTTTGATTACCTTGACCACCCAATTGTACGTTTGGCAAGTGAGGATGTGCCTGTACCTTATGCGCGTGTTTTGGAACAAGCGGTTCTTCCAGATGTTGAAAAGATTAAGGCTGCTATTATCAAGATAGCCAATAAAGGAAACTAACTTTCTAGCGACGGTTAAGTGATATTTCTCGCTAGTAAAATGTGTTTCTTGTTTTAACTGTGGGAGTATCGGAAATTATAATTTAAAGTAGAAAGGAGAGGGCGTTAAAGCGTTTGAGTCAATTTGAACTCGAACGAAATGCTTCGGAATTTAGATAGTTTTACTGGTGTGCAAGCACACTAACGTAAAACTCCTAAAATTCTGTCGCATTTTAGCGTTCTTAGTATCATAAAATATGGCTTTTGAGATTATTATGCCTAAGCTTGGTGTGGACATGCAGGAAGGCGAAATCATCGAGTGGAAAAAACAAGAAGGTGATGTGGTTAATGAGGGAGATATCCTTCTTGAAATCATGTCAGATAAAACGAACATGGAACTTGAAGCAGAAGATTCTGGTGTTCTTTTGAAGATTACGCGTCAGGCTGGTGAAACTGTACCAGTTACTGAGGTTATTGGTTATATTGGAGCAGAAGGTGAAGTTTTGGCTGATAACGCAGCTAGCGCGCCAGCTGCTGAACCTGCGCCAAAAGTTGAAGAAGTTGCCGCTGTAGCAGAGCCTGTAGTAGCAGCGCAAACGCAAGCACCTATCGTTCACGAAGGCGGCAAGGTACGTGCAACACCTAAGGCTCGAAAGGTGGCGCGTGAGTTGGGGATTGACCTCGCTCAAGTTCCAGGAACTGGAGCAAAAGGTCGTGTTCATGCTGATGACGTTGAAAACTTTAAGGGTGCTCAACCTAAGGCGACTCCATTGGCACGTAAGATTGCAGCGGACCTTGGTATTGACTTAGCTAGCGTATCTGGAACAGGCTTTGGTGGTAAGATTACTAAGGAAGACATCCTTGCAATCAGTGCCCCAGCGCAAGTTAAGGAAGCGGCTGCTGCACCTGTGGTTGAAGCTAAACCTGAAAAAGTCTTGCCAGAAGGCGTGGAAGTTATCCCAATGTCTGCTATGCGTAAGGCAATTTCTAAGGGAATGACGCACTCATACTTGACTGCACCAACCTTTACTCTTAACTATGACGTGGACATGACTAACCTTATGGCTCTTCGTAAGCAAGTCCTAGACCCAATCATGAATAAGACTGGTATGAAGGTAACCTTCACGGATTTGATTGGCTTGGCAGTTGTGCGTACCCTTATGAAAGAGGAACACCGTTACCTCAATGCATCCTTGATTGACGATGCGCAAAATATCGAATTACATAAATTTGTTAATCTCGGTATTGCGGTTGGTCTCGATGATGGCTTGATTGTACCAGTTGTTCACGGTGCAGATAAGATGAGTTTATCTGAGTTTGTTGTGGCCTCTAAGGATGTCATCAAGAAGGCTCAGGCTGGTAAATTGAAGGCTGCTGAAATGTCAGGTTCAACCTTCTCTATTACTAACTTGGGAATGTTTGGAACCAAATCATTTAACCCAATCATCAACCAACCAAACTCAGCTATCCTTGGTGTTTCAGCAACGATTCAAACTCCAGTTGTTGTTGATGGGGAAGTTGTCGTGCGTCCAATCATGGGTCTATGCTTGACAATTGACCACCGTATTGTAGATGGTATGAATGGTGCCAAATTCATGGTTGATTTGAAACATTTGATTGAAAATCCTATGGAATTGTTGATTTAAGAAAAAAATATCTGAAAACTGAAGTTTTAATAGAAAGGAGAGGGCGAACCAGAGGGTATAACTGAACCCGAGCGGAAAGCTTGGAAAATAGACCGTTTGTCTACGTCAGCAGGCTGACGTGTCAGATGCCTAATTTTCAGTCGCTTTCTGGTCGCTCTTGGTATCTTATAAATGGCTTTTGAGATTATTATGCCTAAGCTTGGTGTGGACATGCAGGAAGGCGAAATCATCGAGTGGAAAAAACAAGAAGGTGATGTGGTTAATGAGGGAGATATCCTTCTTGAAATCATGTCAGATAAAACGAACATGGAACTTGAAGCAGAAGATTCTGGTGTTCTTTTGAAGATTACGCGTCAGGCTGGTGAAACTGTACCAGTTACTGAGGTTATTGGTTATATTGGAGCAGAAGGTGAAGTTGTGGCTGATAAGGCAGCTAGCGCACCTGTTGCAGAAGCAACTGCTCAGTTGGAATCAGCTGGTCTTGAAGTTCCTAAAGCTCCTGCCCAAGCTGCTCCAGCAGCTGCTGCAGAAAAAGCACCGCTTGCTGACAATGAGTACGATATTATCGTTGTCGGTGGTGGTCCTGCTGGTTACTATTCTGCCATTCGTGGTGCACAACTTGGTGGTAAGGTTGCCATCGTTGAAAAATCTGAATTTGGTGGAACATGTTTGAATAAAGGATGTATCCCAACTAAGACCTACCTTAAAAATGCAGAAATCCTTGATGGACTTAAGATTGCAGCAGGTCGTGGTATCAACCTAGCATCAACAAACTACACTATCGATATGGATAAGACAGTTGACTTTAAGAACTCTGTCGTTAAGACCCTTACTGGTGGTGTTCAAGGTCTTTTGAAGGCTAACAAGGTCACTATTTTCAACGGTCTTGGTCAAGTTAACCCAGATAAGACAGTTACTATTGGTTCAGAAACAATCAAGGGACGCAATATCATCCTTGCGACTGGATCAAAAGTATCTCGTATCAATATCCCTGGAATCGAGTCACAACTTGTGATGACTTCAGATGATATCCTTGACTTGCGTGAATTGCCGAAATCACTTGCTGTTATGGGTGGTGGTGTCGTTGGTATCGAGCTTGGTCTTGTTTATGCCTCATACGGTGTAGAAGTGACTGTTGTTGAGATGGCTGACCGCATTATTCCTGCTATGGATAAAGAAGTGTCACTTGAACTTCAAAAAATCCTTGCTAAGAAGGGTATGAAAATCATGACATCTGTTGGGGTTTCTGAGATTGTAGAAGCTAACAACCAATTGACCCTTAAACTTAATAATGGTGAAGAGATTGTAGCGGATCGTGCCCTTCTTTCAATCGGTCGTGTCCCTCAATTGGATGGTCTTGAAAATCTTAACCTTGAACTTGACCGTGGTCGTATCAAAGTTAATGCTTATCAAGAAACATCAATCCCAGGAATCTACGCACCAGGTGATGTTAACGGAACTAAGATGCTTGCTCACGCGGCTTTCCGTATGGGTGAAGTTGCAGCTGAAAATGCTATGCGTGGCAATGTCCGTAAGGCTCACCTTGACTACACACCAGCAGCTGTCTACACTCACCCAGAAGTCGCAATGTGTGGTCTTACTGAAGAAGATGCACGTGCGAAATACGGTGATGTTCTCGTTGGTAAATCAAGCTTCGCTGGTAACGGACGTGCCATCGCTTCAAACGAAGCACACGGTTTTGTTAAAGTCGTTGCAGATGCGAAGTACCATGAAATCCTTGGGGTTCATATTATTGGTCCAGCCGCAGCTGAATTGATTAACGAAGCATCAACAATTATGGAAAATGAATTGACTGTAGATGAACTCTTGCAATCTATCCACGGTCACCCAACCTTCTCTGAAAACATGTATGAAGCCTTTGCTGACGTACTTGGAGAAGCTATCCATAACCCACCAAAACGTAAATAAAGTTGATAAAATTCTCGGACAGATGTTCGGGGATTTTTCTTTTGTCACACATTTTCATCTTTAGCTATATCTTGCAAATTTCTTTGGATTTTTAGTGTTAAATACGAATAGGTAGTTAAAGGGTTTTCAAATAAGATAAATCACAATTTTATAGAGTTTAGAATTTTATAATATTTCTGCCTTATTTAGAAAACTTTTAATAATGACCTTTCCATGAGAGTTTATCTATGGTAAAATGGTTAAAGTATTATAAAAATGCAAAAGGAAAGTTAAATGCGAACGAAAGATTTTATATACTATGCCAGTGCGGCTGTTCTCTTGGCTGTAACTACTCAGGTTGCTCAAGCAGACGAAGTGGCGACACAAACGCCTTCTATTACTGAAGGAAATCAGTATCAACCTGCAACAGCGGCTGAGATTTTTGGTGGAGAAGCAGCCTTACCTGTAACTCCTAGTTCAACGGTTTCAGCACCCGCAGCTTCGAGTGAAGTGGCAAAAGCTAGTGCTCCAGCGGTATCTACGTCTCCTGCTTCACAGAGTTCCGAGGCTGCAACGGCAACGGCATCAACTTCGGTAGCTAACTCTACTGTTACTGCAACATCAAATTCAGTTGCGACTTCTGTAGTAAGTTCAGAAAGTGGAACTGCTTCTACAAGTGCGACAAGTTCAGAAATGTCAAATAGCACTGTAGCAACACCTGCTAAATTAACGAATTCTACGGATGTTCCTTCGCCAACCCTTAAGGTGCAACCGAAGACTTTTATCGATGTCAGCAGCCATAATGGTGAAATCAGTGTAGATGACTATCGTGCTCTTGCACGCCAAGGTGTTGGTGGTGTCGTTGTCAAGTTGACTGAGGATACTTGGTACAACAACCCTAAAGCACCATCACAAGTTCGTAATGCTCAAATTGCCGGTCTTCAAGTATCTACCTATCATTTTTCTCGATACACAACAGAGGAAGAAGCACGTGCAGAGGCTCGTTTCTACATTCAAGCTGCACAAAACCTTAACCTTCCAAAGAGTACTGTTATGGTTAATGATTTCGAAGACTCTAAGATGCTTCCAAATATCAACCGTAACACTCAAGCTTGGGTTAACGAAATGCGTAAGCATGGATACAACAACTTGATGTTCTATACAAGTGCTAGCTGGTTGGATGAGAACAATATAGGCTACCGTGGACCGGTATCAACCTCTCAGTTCGGTATTGAAAACTTCTGGGTGGCTCAGTACCCATCAGCAACGTTGACAGCTACAAGCGCAAAAAATATGCGTTACAATGCTAAAACGGGTGCATGGCAGTTCTCAGCAACAGCTAATCTTTTGCCAGGAAGACACGTCTTTGACCATAGTATTGACTATACAGGACGTTTCACAGCCAATGCCAGTGTCGAAGCAGATCCAACCCAAGGTGACTTGAGCGGAGTCATTTCTATTGTTAATAACAATCCAACTCTTGGTAGCTTTGACGTTGTTATCTCTAATGTTAAGGCACCAAATGGCGTTGAAACAGTCTCTGTTCCAATTTGGTCAGAAATCAATGGCCAAGATGACATTATCTGGTATACGGCTAACCGTCAAAATAATGGAACTTATACAGTAAACGTTAAGGCTTCAGCTCATAAAAACTCAACCGGTCTTTATAACATCCACCTTTATTATATTCAAAAAGATGGTCAAATGACGGGTGTTGGTGGAACAACTACGCAGGTCTTCATTGGTAAGACACCAGAGCAGTTGAAACCTAAAGCAAGTTTTGCTATTGAAAATAATAATGCTAAGGCAGGAACTTTTGATGCCGTTATCACTAATATCTCAGCACCACTAGGTGTTAAAGAGGTTTTAGTCCCATCATGGAGTCTTGAAAATGGTCAAGACGACCTTATTTGGCATAAGGCAACCAAGCAAAATGATGGTAGCTATCGTGTCACCATTAAGGCAAGTGAGCATAAGGGCAATAAAGGGAATTACCGTGCTGATGCCTACATCGTGGACAACGCTAACAATCGTCATTATATTGCCGAAAAAGTAGTGTCTGTTGATTATGCTCGACCAAGTGGTGTCCTTACAATTGAAAACAACAATACTGCAGCAGGTACTTTTGATGCCGTTGTTCGTAATATTGTTGCACCTACAGGTTTGAAAGAGGTTCTTGTTCCATCATGGAGTTTGGCTGGTGGTCAGGATGACCTCATCTGGCATAAGGCCACTCGTCAAGCCGACGGTTCTTACCGAGTGACTATCAAATCAACAGATCATAAGAACTCAACTGGTAAATACCGTGCTGATGCCTACATCGTAGATGACTCTAATAAGCGTTTCTACCTTACTGAAAAAGTGGTAGAAGTTACGCAAACTCGTCCTAGTGCAAGTCTCTTTATTGAAAATAATAATGCCGATTTAGGTACTTTTGATGCTGTAATTCGTAATATTGTAGCACCAAATGGAATTAAAGAAGTTTTAGTCCCATCATGGAGCTTGGTTAATGGACAAGATGATCTGGTTTGGCACAAAGCTAGTCGCCAATCTGATGGTAGCTATCGTGTCACTATTAAGGCAAGTGAGCATAAGAATTCCCTAGGAAATTACCGTGCTGACCTTTATATCGTAGATAATGCCAACCAACGTCATTATGTCACTGAAACAATTGTGGATGTGAAACATAATAAACCAGTAGGTACCATTTCAGTAGTTAATAACAATAAAGATACTGGTACTTTTGATGTCATTATCAGTGATGTTTATAGTCCTAAAGGTGTTCGTACTGTTCAAGTACCTATTTGGTCTGAAAAAGACGGACAAGATGATATTCGTTGGTATGAAGCAACACGTCAAGCTAATGGCACTTATACGGTAAATGTTCAAGCTACTAACCACAAAAATTCAACAGGCTTGTACAATATTCATTTGTACTACATTTTGAATGATGGGTCACAAGTTGGTGTTGGTGGTACAACGACAACTCTTGAATTCCGTAATGCTAAGACTAAAACGCAAACCTATATCACTAATGTTAACTCAGAAGCAGGTAGTTTTACAGTTGTAGTTGATCAAGCGCCACAAGGACGTCAGATTAAGAATATCCGTGTAGCTGTATGGTCAGAAAGCAACCAAGGAAACCTTTCTTGGTACAATACGGCACCTACTGGAACACATACTGAAATCAATGTTTCGACTGTTAATCATAAGAATCTCATTGGTAACTATACGACTCATGTTTATGTAGACTATGTAGACAATACTGTAGACGGATTCAACCTTGGTGAGACAGCTCTTGCTCCACGTAATCGTCGTGTTGAGCCTCAGACGACTTATTATTCTCAACGTGATCCTCGTTGGGCTTCTAAGTGGTATGGTGTCAGCAATATGGACCAGTCAGGCTGTGTTCCAACATCACTTGCCATGACCTTTACAGATATCTTGGGAACTGTAATTGCACCAACGACAGTTGCGGATTATTTGTACTACAATACAAATTCATTCAATAAAACATCAGTTGCTGGTACAGACGCGGATGGTATTGTATTAGCAAGTAAAAATTGGGGTCTCAAGAGCAACATGCTTTCAAGCATTGCTAACATTGCTTCAGCTTTGATGTCAGGCCAACACGTTCTGGCGGCAGTAGGAGCAAGCCAATTTATCAATTATCCTTACACGCATGAAATCGTGCTTCATGGCTATGATAATGGTAAAACTTATGTTCGTGATCCATTTAACGCCAATAACAATGGCTGGTATTCATTGGATTACATTCATGGTGTTCAGAGTCGAGATGCAATGGATACTAAGCTTGGTGCACCATTCTTCTCAATCTTTGCTTAATCTATTAATGAAAGGTCTTTAGAAGGTAACTTCTAAGGGCTTTTTTGGTGTTTATTTTTGATAGTTATATTTTGTGGTGATCTATTTTCAGAATATTATATACATGTTTAAAATCTCTTATTTATGGAGTTTTAGGTTCTTTATTTGGATGACATTGATACTTTCAGTATGTAAATTACTTATTTTTTTATCATTTTCATAATTTTTAGATAATTATCACTTTCGCTCTATTCGTAAGACATTTTCTATGGTAAAATGGGTGACGTATTAAGAAGTGTCAAAGGAAAGTTAAATGCGAACAAAAGATTTTATCTACTATGCCAGTGCAGCTGTCCTCATGGCGGTGACCACTCAGGTGGCCAGTGCTGATGAGGTAGCCACTCAAATGCCTACGGTTACTGAAGGGAACCAGTATCAACCTGCGACTGCAGCAGAAATTTTTGGTGGTGGAGCAGTTCTTGAACAAGAGTCACCATCAGCAAGTCCAAGTTCAACTGTGGCGGCAACATCTACAGCCACAAGTGAAGTAGCAAACTCAAGTACTCCACAAGTTAGCCAAGCAAGCTCAACAACACCAGAATCAAAAAGGAGTTACCTCTGAGTCTGTAGCTCCAATGAACACAGTAGCAAGTTCAGAAAATGCGACTGTATCGGCTGCTTCTGAGGTTTCAAATACTACGGTAACTGAACCAGCTAAGTTGACTCATGCCTCAGCTTCGTCTTATGATACCGATGTCTTAAAACCAAAGGCAAGCTTCTCAATTGAGAATAACAATAAGGCAACTGGTGCCTTCGATGCTGTGGTTCGAGATATTGTGGCACCCTTGGGTGTTAAAGAGGTTCTTGTCCCATCTTGGAGTCTAGCCAATGGTCAAGATGACTTGATTTGGCATAAGGCAGCCAAGCAAATGGATGGCTCTTATCGTGTAACCATTAAGGCGGTTGATCACAAGGGGGAGGCTGGCAATTACCGTGCAGATGCCTATGTTGTTGACCGAACAAATAAGAGACATTATATTTCTGAGAAAGTAGTCTCTGTTAATTACGCTCGTCCAAGTGCAAGCCTAACGATTGAAAATAATAATGCAGCTACAGGAACTTTTGACGCTGTGGTGAAAAATATCATTGCTCCTACAGGTGTGAAAGAAATCCTTGTACCGTCATGGAGTCTCGTTGGTGGTCAAGATGATTTGATTTGGCATAAGGCTACGAAACAAGCGGATGGTTCTTACCGAGCGACCATTAAGGCAAGTGACCACAAAAATTCAACTGGTAAGTATCGTGCAGATGCCTACATCGTAGATAATTTTAATAAGCGTTTCTACTTGACTGAAAAAGTGGTGGAAGTTAGCCAAGCTCGTCCAAGTGCAAGCTTAGCTATTGAAAATAACAATTCTACAACAGGTTCTTTTGATGCGGTTGTTCGTAATATTGTTGCTCCTAATGGTATTAAAGAAATTTTGGTACCATCATGGAGTCTGGTTAATGGACAGGACGATTTAGTTTGGCATAAGGCAAGTAAGCAAGCAGACGGTAGCTATCGTGTGACGATTAAGGCTTCAGACCACAAACATTCAACTGGTAAATACCGAGCTGATGTTTATCTCGTAGATAATTCTGGTAACCGTCAGTATTTGACTGAGACTGTGGTTGATATTAATGAAACTAAGCCAAGTGGTAGTCTTTCTATTCTAAATAATAAAGGGGCTGGAAGTTTTGATGTAGTCATCAGTGATGTCTATAGTCCTAAGGGTGTGCGTACAGTTCAGGTTCCAATCTGGTCTGAGGTTGATGGCCAAGATGATATTCGCTGGTATGAAGCCACACGTCAAACAGATGGCAATTACAAGGTTACTGTCCAAGTGGCTGACCACAAAAACTCAACTGGTCTTTACAATGTTCATCTTTACTATGTCCAAAATGATGGCTCACGAATCGGTGTAGGGGGAACACAAACAAAAGTTACTTTGTCAGAACCCAAAGCCGACCTTGCTATCACTGGTCTCAACAATGCTACTGGTAGCTATGATGTTGTTATCTCAAACTTGGTTGCTCCACGTGGTTTCAAAGAAGTCTTAGTTCCAACCTGGTCAGAAAAGAACGGCCAAGATGATATCATATGGTACAAAGCATCTAAGCAAGCTAATGGAGACTATAAGGTGACCGTTCGCTCAAGCAACCATAAGGGTGATAGTGGTCTGTATAATTCTCATGTCTATCTGGTTGACAATGATGGTAAATACATTGGCCTAGGTGGCAAACAAGTGACACTTGATATCACTAAGACTCAGGGAACTTTGACTATTGCTAACAATGATAAAAATCGTGGAACCTTTGATGTTCTTATCACCAATCTGACGAATCCAAGTGGTATTTCAGGTGTCCTTATCCCAGTCTGGTCTGAACAAAATGGTCAGGATGATCTTGTTTGGCATAATGCCACAAAACAGGATGATGGTTCCTATAAGGTGACTATTTCAGCTAGCCAGAACAAGTGGAACTCAGGCAAGTACATCGTTCATGGCTATATTGTTGATGCTTCTGGTAAGAATATCGGCTTTGGGGCAACTTCAGCTGATGTGGCAGCCCCTAAGAAAATCGGTTCGGCATCAAGAGGAAATTACGATGTTTTAAATAAGGTTGTCTATCTCGATGCTGGGCATGGTGGCTATGATCCA
>NZ_JACLQS010000018.1:0-34712 GCF_016648815.1 Streptococcus sp. 9.1
TCTTTTGCTGTAACAGATACGGTGTCATTTTCCTTCAAGGCGCTGACTGGAACACTGAAGTTGCCATCTGGATCAGCTGTTGCTGTGGCCTTAGAGCCATCTGGAAGAGTCACTTCTACGGTTGAACCGGCTTCGGCTGTACCTGTGACGGCTGTAGCACCTGCGGTAACTGGGTTCACAGTTGGGGCTACTGGAGCTGTCGTATCTGGTACGGTAACGGTTGTCGGTGTTGATGTATTGTTTGAAGCATCTTTTGCTGTAACAGATACGGTGTCATTTTCCTTCAAGGCGCTGACTGGAACACTGAAGTTGCCATCTGGATCAGCTGTTGCTGTGGCCTTAGAGCCATCTGGAAGAGTCACTTCTACGGTTGAACCGGCTTCGGCTGTACCTGTGACGGCTGTAGCACCTGCGGTAACTGGGTTCACAACTGGGGCGTCTGGAGGTGTTGTATCTTTTTCTTCAAATACATAAGTCAACAACTGTCCGCCTGGAGATAGGGTAACTGTGTTGTTGTCTTCATTGTAGGAAGGTGCTTTGCTATGGTCGATTTTCTTTAATTTATAACCTTTAGCTTCGACTGCAGCAATCTTTTTGTCCTGGGTGCTAAGGTTAACAACCTCATTTTCGTCACCTGGAATCGCACTACTTGCTTCGATTTCATTGCCATTCACATCAACAAATTTCATGTGAACGATTTGTGGTGCTGTAAATTCAAATCTTTCAATCTGAACACGTTGCAAGTTTGTACCAGAACCTGTACTTCCTAGGAATGAAAGGGCAAATGTTGGATTACCATTAGTCAAGGCACGCTTAGCCTCAGCTGTCATGATGCTAGTGTTAGCGTTTTTTAAGTTTGTTGTCCAAGTTTGTGAGCCATAAGTTACTGTAAAGTTTTTATCTTTATCGTATACAATTTTAAAGTCTACCCATTCGCCATTAGGTTTTGGATCTAGAGCAGCAGCTGCTGTGCTACTTGTCGTTACCTTACCGGCAGCATTTGATGAGTAGAATGAACCGAAGGCGTTTTGCTCCCACACAAACTTTCCATTTACTTTACGTCCGTTTCCATATTTTGGATCGGCTGATGCATTTTGGTTCGCATTTGGATTAGAGGTGTTATGCCATGAGTCCAGTTTGAAACCAAAGGCATTTTTGATAGTTCCCATACCAATAGACGCACCTGATTGACCAATAGTATCTACCTTACCTGTATGGAAGACGAAACCGACTCCATCACCACCTGGGCGACCATCTGCATCAGTTTTGCCTTCATATTTATTACCGATATCAACTTTACCAGTGAAGGTGAAGGGTTCTCCAGAGTCGATTTTAAAACGAAGGTAAGCACTACCAACTTGACCTGAAACGTCATCTGTCAACTTAATGGTACCTGTTGATTTATCATATGTAGCAGTTCCACCTTCTTGGAAGAAACTTTCAAAGTTTTCTTTAGTAACTACCGCTCTTTGCAGGTTAGTTTCATCCACTGAACGTGTTGTTCCTTCAGTAGAACGACGTCTACGTACACGAGGTGTAGCTACAGTTTCTAACACAGTTGTTGTAGTTTCTGTAGCACTCTCTGAACTTGCTGTAGTTGTTGCTGTCGATGCTGTAACTGAATTAGATACCTCTGAGGCAGCTGTTGGTTTTGCACTCGTTGAGGTTGTAGCTTCTGACGAAGCTACTGGACTTGTTGATGAAGCTTCTGACGATGCTGGTGCTGAACTTGTTGTACTTGTCGCAACAGGTGCTTCTGAACTTACACCTACACCTGAATCAACCGTTGTTGTAGGCGCCACTGATGACGTTGGAACCGCTTCAGTAGCTGCTGGTGCTACCGTAGTAGTTGAGGCGCTTTCTGGTGCTGTGATTGGCGGAGTTGTGGTTGAGGCTCCGTCACCTTGACTTGCACTGACAGCTGTGGCTGCAACTGTTGCTCCATCAGATGTCGTTTCATCCGCTTGAGCTGTGTGACCAATCATGATCAAAGTACCAAGCAAGACCGAGCAGACTCCGATATTCAATTTACGAATCGAGAAACGACTCTTCTTACTAAAGATATCTTTACCCATATATCCTCCTAGACAAGAAATCATTAGATTTTGATTACTCTTGTCACTTCTAAAAATAATATAAATTGAATTTCCCTAACATCAAATATATCATATTGTTAAAATTGTAGCAACATTTTAGCATTTTAGTTTTAACCTTTTAGTTTTTCTTTAACCTCTTCCGATTTAACTTAAATTTCCTGAGTAAAATTAGCCTATACTTTGAGGCTGTAAAAAATATAAGTATCCTTACAAATAAAAATACAAATATAAATTAACTCTATAGTAAAAAGCATTTAGAGAGTTTACAAAATAAAACAATGACTATTTTTAGATCAATCTTCAATTATTAAATAGAAGTCAATATTATGGGAAGATAACTTTAAAAACACCCATCTTTTACTCATCTACGTCGATATTTGCATCTGTAAAACCAACTGAATTTTGACATTTTAATGTAACGATATCCTTTAATTGATATTTTTTTTAATAAAACTCAACACAATTAGTTCTTGTGAATATTCAGAATTATTATATATTATTCAAAATAAAAAGACAGTAGCTTCAAAATGCTACTGCCTAATTACGATTTAGCTGATAGTTTTGATAAATGGTAGTAATTCCCTAAAAACTCATCTCAAATAAAAGAATATTCAATTGTTTTTCTGGTCTAAAACACGAACGATAATTTGTTCACTGTACTCCTCGTTTTCCATTAGTTCAATTCCTTGATCAAAATTATGCTCCGCATTAACTCAACGCCATGATAGCATCGATGAAAAGTTTCTTTGTGAAGTAACCGTTACTGATGAGGTAGGCTGTGTGGCGAGCGTTAGCTACCATCTGTGCATACTGCTCTTCGGTACATTCTTGAATGCAACGGTCTGCTTCTTCCAGACTTGAAACAACGAAGCCTAGACCATGTTCTTTGACATAGTCTGCATTTGAGAGGTAGTCAGGTACAATAACTGGGAGACCTGCGGCTAAGTAAGTGGAGAGTTTATAAGAGATATTCATCTTATAGTAGTCAAGCTCGTCCTCTGGTTTTTCCGAATTTCCCCAGACCAGACCAAATCCTCCCTTAGATAGTTCTAGCAAAAGCTCATGTTTATTTCGCCAGCCTTCGAGGTGGACTTTGGAATAATCCTTATCCTCTTGTTTATCTGCGTAGACGTGGAGAGGGGTAGTTTGTTTCCAGTCTAAGATATGTGGGAAACGTGTTGGGTTTCCGGCAAAAATCATTTTCTTTTGGAAAGCAGGCTGGTGCAAGTCCAGACTATGAGGTAAGTCCCAAAGTTTTTGGATGATAATCTTCTCAACTGTTAGCCCTTCCTCAATTAGTCGATCACGCATCTTTTCAGATGGAACAACGACGACATCACAGAGATTGTACATGTCAATATAAGAAGACATGAGATAGTAGTTACTATCAAACATGAGAGGTGGGACGTCGTGGATAAACATAACGGTCTTAGCATTAACAGCTTTGAATTTACGGAGCAATCGGCTGTCCCACTCACTACCATTCCATGATGGAGACTGGAAGAAAACAATGTCTCCAACACTTAGTCCTGCTACAATCCCATCAAAGCGGGAATTAAGCTCTCCATCTGGCTCTTGACTACTATCATAGAAATAAATTCCTAGTTCATTAGCACCGAGCTCTCTGGCAATCTTCATGGTATCATTTTGGGCAATCAAGGCCACACTGCGTGAGGACTGGCCAAATAAATTTGTAAAATGTACGCGCATGACATACTTCTTTCTATTATATGATAGGAAGTCCTCTACTTATAAGAAACAATCATAAAAATAAGTAAGAGGATAAAGAGGGCTATGCTGATAGCCAAGGTCAACATTTTTCGAATCGGTTGGCTAGCCCAATAACTTGGTTTACCGATATTACTAGTGGCATCCGTTGAGAAAATCTGCGTTTGACGCGGTTGGATGGTCACTAAGACGATAAGGGCAACCGAAAGAATCACTGCTAGAACCATAAATACTAACATCATAAGACTACCTCAACAAACCAATAAGGGTGAAGATTAAACCGATGATAATAACAAGTCCGAGCATGATTGAAAAACTCTTGTTGATCTTCTCTCCTCTGGTTTCTTTTTCTTTTGTGATAGGCTTTTGCTTGAGTTCTTCCATACGGCCTTCAACGTCACCGTAGAATAAATCTTTTTTAGACATGATTTCCTCCTAAAAGTGATTGTAAGCGGTCGGCCAACTCAGAAGCAGTCAGAGTATTGGCTTGAGCTTTTTGAGCTTGCATGGCCTCTTGCATGGCTTGATTGTCGCTTAGGACCTGCTTAATCTTGGCAACCATAGCTGGATAGTTCTGACTGGCATAGATATGCTCTGGTGCTGTATAGACAGGTCCATGAGCTGTTTCTGAAAAGGCCAAAATCAATAATTGGTGTTCAAAGGCAGTTCGCGTCGCCTTGTACAATTCATTATGATGATTGATATCCAAGTAGAGGTCAGACTCTTGATAGAGCTTGTCCAACTGCTTGTGACTAGCGTTTGGATGGAGCACAACGTTTGAATAACGCATCATCGAGAGCAATCTTGGGGACATCTCAGTGACTGCCGCAATCTGGAAGGTCACATCAGGGAGTGACTCAACCAAGGCTTCTAAACGCTCAATTTGGTCTGAATTGGTTGCAATAAAGGCATTACGAGGTTTGCCATGATTTTCCTTGAAATCATAGGCATAGCCAAGTGAAAAGACCTTATGTTTTTTATCCTCAGGCACTAGCGTTAAGGCTTTTTCATAGGTCACCTTATCAGGAATGATGATGGCATTGGCTCTGGCTGAATTATCCTCTAAGATACCATTCATATTGCCTGGTAGGATATCACCCAGTGGCTCTTGCCAGACAAGGACATCAGTGGCACCCTTATTTTGCATAGTCCATGAGACGACGAAAGGTGTTGCCAAGCTATTAAAGATAATGTGATCGATATCACCAAAGACCTGAGCTAGGAAGGCTTTAACAAATTCGGTACGGTTGGCGAAACGACGAAGGGCTTGTCCTGGTATAGTCAAGAGAATATCACTGGTAAGATGATTTTCCAAGATACGTTCGTCACCTTCTTTGGTTTGGTAGCTGGTAAAGACTGCCTGACCGTTCTCATCATGAGTGGTTTTGGCAAAGCAGAATCCATATTTGTTATAGTGGTCCACTTGGCGAATCTTTCCTGACTTGTCTAACCATTCGACACTTTTAACGATACGAGCCTTGCTACCTTCTGGGTAGGTGATGCGGGCACGTTCTTCGGTAAGATTAGACACACGCGCCATCTGATTGTTCCCTGAAATTTCCCAAAAGGCTGGCACAGGAACTTGGTTGAAAAAGCGTGGTTTGCCATTTTCCTCTTCTGCTTCCACATAATAGGTGAAAGGAGAGAGAGAGCCTTGAGGGAGAAAACCATCTGGATTGATGACAACTGTTGTGGCATCATAGCCTGCTACCTGAAGTGAGTAAGCTAGATCCTTACTGGCTTGATTGTAGTAATCACATAAGAATATCATGAGCGTACCTCCTCAAGTAACTGTTTCCAAGCTGCCTTGACTTGACTGGTCAAGAAGCCTTTGGCAAGGTCATAAGATTTTTGACGCATGACTTCGATAGTGCCTTTTTCATAGAGACGGACAATGGCATCCTTATAGGACTTGGTGATGACATCCACAACATGATTTTCAGCGACAGGGAGGAGATAACCGTTGCCCCCGTCTTCGATAAAGGTTTGATTTCCATAAGGCACATCAAATCCAATCATCGGAAGACCTGAACCAACCGCCTCCATGAGAGTAAGGCCAAAACCTTCACTGGTTGAAGCTGTTAGGTAGACCTCGTACTGGCTATAAATGTCAGTCAAGTCAGCGTGGCCCATGAGTCGGATATAGTCGCCAGCTTGTGCTTCGACAATAATCTCACGCAACTTGGCATCCATACTACCACTACCGTAGATATCAAAAGTGATATCTGGCAGAGTCTTATGAACCTCGATAACCGCACGAACCAACCAGTCAATGTGTTTTTCCTGAGCCAATCGTGAGGCCGTAATCATTGAGAATGGCTTACGTGGTTTGTCCTGCCCGACCAATTCAGGTAGACTTCCCACTGGAATAGTGTAAATCTTTGGATCATGGTTGGTGTAGCGACGGAACTGTTCCTGCAGAATTTCCTTCTGACGATCAGTTGCCACGATGAAGAAATCAACCTTGTCCGCATTGGTAAACTGGTACTCGTAATAGTTATTCCAGAGAATGTAGTTGTCATCAGTTTGATTGACACTAAAATGCTCAGCGTGAACAACGACGCCTAGGCGAGCAGCTTGCGCTTCTTCAAAGACCAACTGGCCAATACCTGTTTCACGGTCCAAGATGACCACATCATCCTTGGTTAGGGCTAGACGTTTGAAGAAATAGCGAAGGAATTCTTGCTTACCATAAAGAACCTGATCAGGAAAACGATAGATATCCTGATTATTGTCTCCGACAATCATGTCATAGGCTGTAGACCCATCTTCGTTATAAAAACGACGTTGGTAAACCTTGGCTTGATTGTCCTTAGGCGCAAAATACTCACTGCAGTAACGGGTGTAAGAGTAAAAATCCTTGCGCAAGAGCTTGTCATTGACAAAGTAGCTGACTGTTTCCACTGCATCTTCGTCCATCACACGAAGGTTACATGCTACTACCATATCATCCTGTGGATAATGGTAACGAATGAGACGACCAGCAACTTCCTTGCGCTCAGGATTGGCAGGTAAGATGGTCTCGATTTCCGCTAGGCTAATGGTCGATGGCGCAATCTTGATATCTGTAAAATAGTTATGGAGCCAGATGATTTCATCGTCTGAAAAACCAATCTTGCTAGTCATATGCTCGATATTATCCCCAAGGATGAGGTCCATAAAAACAAATTTTGCTTCTTGCCCCATTTCCCTGAAAATCTTAGCACGATAGGCCTGAGCATATTCGACACCACTGCTGGCCCAACCTATGCCTAAATTAATGTTATATACTGTCATAATTTCCTTATTTTATGGGAAATGGCTGATGATATCTCCTTTTTTAGTGACTTGCACCTGACTAAGGAGAAGATTACGAACCATATCCTTTCTGATTTGACGTTTCATGGCTTCAAAGCCCTTGTAAGCCTCTTGGTAATATTCGACAATCGGGTTCTTTTGACTGAGTTGTTGGCTACCAATGGCCATCTGAAGTTGTTGCAGATAGTCTACCTGCTCCACCCAGTTGTCATCCACAGCCTTAAGCATGGATAGGCGTTGGAAATACTCGTTAAGTTCCTTAGTTTTCAACTCCTGCTTTTTAGCATCAAGTTCACGATAGGCAAACTGGTAGATGAGTTCCAAGACTTCCTCACGATTGTTGAGGTCCAGATCCTTAGGGATTTCATTGATGCGGAAGCTGATATTACGCAAGATAAAGTGGTAAAGATTTTCCGCTTTTGAGAAATCTTCCTCAGCCATAGCCTGGTCGATAAAGTCATCAAGAACCTCGTCGATAACAGTGTCCAAACCTTGATTGTGATAGATGAGGCGGTCACGTTGTGCGTAGATCATCTCACGTTGGATGTTCATACTTTCTGCGAACTCAAGGGTCTGACGACGTGAGGTACGACCGGAACTTTCACTAGCTTCTTGGGCTTTTTCAACCAATTTACGATACTTACGACCTGTCAATTCCTTAGGATCGATGTGATCACTAATGGCGTATTCTTTGTAAGTACGGTGAACCCAAGATGGACCGTATTTTTTAATCACGTCATCTTCAAGGGAGACGAAGAATTTAGACATACCAGGGTCACCCTGACGTCCAGAACGGCCACGGATTTGCAGGTCAATACGCTGACTTTCCATACGTTCGGTACCGATAACGACCAAACCACCGAGTTCAGCCACACCCTTTCCGAGCTTGATATCTGTTCCACGTCCAGCCATTGACGTCGCAACCGTCACGGCACCCATTTGTCCTGACTCAGCAATCATCTCAGCCTCACGTGGCGCATTGTTGGCATTTAGGAGGTTATGAGCAATTCCTTCACGCAAAAGCAAAGAAGAATAAAGCTCTGACATTTCCACCGAACCAACGAAAATCAAGATTGGATTTCCCTTTTCATGATAATGCTTAACATACTCTAAAGAGGCAAAGACCTTCTCTGGTAGGGTCGCATAAATCTTATCTGGATAGTCGATACGTTGTTTCTTACGATTGGTTGGGATTTGAATGACCTTCATGCCATAGGTATCGAGAAATTCTTTTTCCGCAACCTTACCAGTACCAGTCATCCCTGAAATTTTCTTGAATTTTTTAAAGAGACTTTGGTAAGTGATCGAAGCCATGGCTCTGGTTTCTTGTGACAAGGCCACTAATTCCTTGGCTTCGATGGCTTGGTGGAGTCCACCTTGGAGCTTGGTCAATTCCAAGAGACGACCTGTCGATTTATCAAGAAGTACCACTTCGGGTCCCTTCTTGCCATCACGAATGATATAATCCTTGTCCTTTTTATAGAGCAAGTGGGCACGAAGAGAAAAGAGCAGGTGACGGGCAAAGGTGCTGTTTTCCTCATCGTAGAGGTTACCGATACCAAGGTAATTTTCAGCAGCCTTAGCCCCTTTAGTAGTCAACCAGACTTCCCCTTTTTCCTCTTTGAAGATATAGTCCTCACCCTCGACCAAAGTGGTCATAAGCGTATCCATCATCCCATAGTAGTTAGACTGAACACGGGGCGCACCAGAGATAATCAAAGGTGTCTGTGCACTGTCAAGGAGGACAGAATCCACCTCATCGACAATAGCATAGTTAAAGGGACGCATGTATTTTCCGTCTTGGTTAGAAGCAAGGTTATCAATCAAATAGTCAAAACCTAAGCTAGAATTGGTCGTGTAAACGATATCTGATTGATAGATGGCACGCTTTTCTGCCGGTTCCATCTCATTGCTGCCTTCCACACAGGGAACACCAATCGTCAAACCTAGGAACTCGTAGACCTGACCCATTTCCTCAGCGTCACGGATAGCCAAGTATTCATTTGTCGTAACAAGGATAGCCCCTTCACCTGACAAGGCATTAAGGTAGACTGGCATGGTAGCCGTCAAGGTCTTCCCCTCACCAGTGTACATCTCAGCGATATGACCTTGGTGCATGACAATTCCTCCCATGACCTGAACATCATAAGGGAACATGCCTAACACGCGCTTATCCGCTTCACGAACAACCGCAAAGGCTTCAGGCAGGAGGTCGTCCAAGCTTTCTCCTTGAGCCAAACGCTCCTTAAATTCCTGCGTTTTATTTTTCAACTCAAGGTTGCTCAAACCAGCCATTTCATCGGCTAGGCCGTTAATTTCCTTGAGTATCTCCTTAACAGGGAGAATAGGATTCAGTTGTTTAAACATGTTCTTCTCCTGTTTCTTCCAGTTTTAAGTTGTAGAAATCTAGCTCTTTGACCCCAGCACTCAAGAGGGAAATACGGTAGGTATAGGCCTCGTGAGGGTAAACAAAGGTCATCTGGGTACTCTTTTCAATCAACTGTTTAATTTCATTGTCATAACGGTCCAAAAAGCTGACTTTCAAAAAGACTGAGCCTGTTGGGACAGCTTCAAGATTGGCCGTCAAGTCATAACTATGCCCTTTTTTCAAAAGTGGGAGGGCAGGTTGGGTACGACCAGCTTGGTAGTTTTGGATGGCCACCCAAGACTGGATTTCCGTTCCTGATGGCACCAAAGGATTGTAAAATTGCACAGAACCATCTTGGCGCTTAACAATTTTTGAGCCATACATGTAGGCTTTGTGGTTTAAGCCCCACAAGATTTCTGATTTCTTGTTTCTGAACATTCTTACTCCTTCCTTCCAAAATCATTTTCTAAAATCATACGGTAAAAATTAACAAACCAAGTTGTCGCCGTATAAGAATCATCGTTGTGTCGACCTGACGTTCCCTTGCTGAGAATCTTAGCCCCTGAGTAATAGAGAGACTTGGTAATGTCCTCGTAGGCCGTCGGATCCATATCCTCGTCTTTCATGTAGGAAAGACCAAAAGTTGTATTTGAGAAGTCTGCTTTTTCAAATTTATCCCAGAACTTCTGATTAAGGGCCTCGACACCCTCATTATCCAAACGGCCTGTCTGCAAATGCAAGACATCAATCCCTGTTGGAAAGACCTCTGGCGCCAAGAGTCTGGCACGATTACCGATAGTACCAACATTGGCTAGAGGCTTAGACATGATGATAGCATGAGGCTCAAAGTCCGCACCATAGTACATTGATGGGAAGGTTCCCATGGACATTCCTGAGAGAATGAGCTGACTATTGTCAAATCCTAGATAGTCCAAGTAATGTTGGATGGTGTCTTTGATGCTATTTTCAAGCTCTTCAGTTCCCATGTAGAAGGCTCCCCCTTGGAGACGAGGGTCTGAGAAGAGCAAGAATGGTGTTCCCATCCCCTTCATCATTCCGAAACCTTCAAAACCTTCGGCAGGACGGAAACCTGAGAAGTAAACTGACAAAGGTGGCTTGAAGTCCCCAGGATAAAAGAAATAGTTGATTTCCTGACGCTTGCTATCGTGGAGAATTCCACCACCAAGTACAAATTTCCCGAATTGGAAACGGGTCAAACGTTGGTGGAGCCCACCGATTGTAATCTGACCTTGGCCTTTCATCTCAAGACTAGCAGACAGGAGGAAGGTCGTGTCCTCATCAAGGACAATGGCCCCCTTGCGCATTTCTTCTTCTGAAACGATATAGGTCTTGAAAATACCTGCGACCGAACCTTCTGGCAAAAGATTGAGAATCAAGCGACACTCACAAGTCTCCTCTTTTTCGAATTCCAACCAAAGCTCGATAGGGTTTTCCTTGCTGGCTCTGACATTATAGGTCCAGTCCAAGACAGGACTAAAATCTTGACCATAATCACCTTTTAAAATGACATTTTCATGACCGTGGTAGGTCACTTGGCCAGTAAAATTGGGGTTAACCTGGGTCGTGAAAGGAAACATCTTATCCCCGTACTGCCCTGAAAAGAGCGCTTTTGAAAGGGTAAAGAGCAACTGCCCTTGATTTGAAAAATCAGTTGGCACAGCACAAACTTCCTTCAGAAACTGAAGGAGACTCTCATCTGGCACTTCAATCGTTTGATCAAAGAAAATAGTGTGAGGAATCAAATACTCTTTAATAGCCATCAATTCCTCAAGACCGGCAAGACTGTCCACAATAACCGCTGTAAAAGCCTTGATTTCGTCTTCTTCGATGGTTTCTTGTAAGGTCTCAAGCTGACCAAGATTGCAATAATACCATTTCATATTTTCAGGAATTTCCTGATTTTCTGACCAGTTGGATGATCCAACTTGTAGTATCTTCAGACGATTATCCTTGGTCATTCTGCTCCTCCTTCAACCAATTTTCCCATTTTTGTACCAAACGGTCTCCTGTGTTTTCCTTAATTTTCTCAATTGAGTAGATAAGGGAACGGTTCCAGTTGTTCAACTGTCCCAAATAGTAGTAAGCCCCTTTTTCAAAATCGGACAAGTGCTTCAAGATATAACCATTCTCTTGGTGGGTCACATACTCAGACGCCACACGGTTAATTTGTGGAATACCAGCACTAATTCCAGCAATCTGTGTATAACGATTAGGTTCCTTGCTCAAGTCGACAATGAGGCGTGTAAACTGAAGAGCCTTGATAAGGGCAGTCTCGTCACGCAGGTCTTGGAAAGAAAATCGGCTGACGATTTCATTATTTTCTTCCAATTTATTTTCTGCACCACTACTTTCGACAACCTCTTCAAAGACATCTGGACTCAATCGTTCTTCAATCATTTTTTCCACTTGATTTTGCAGGCTACCAAGTTGCTCTGGATTGGCATTAAATGCTCCAAATTCAACCTGTGTCTTAGGATACTTAGCCACAAAAGCCAAGACTTGATAAATAGCCTCTAAATCCAACTGATCGAAGTCAACCTGATAAAAGATTTTAGACTCTTTGACACGTTGACTGGTTCCCAAAGCTAAACGGGTATCGAAAGAAGCCATGTGTTTGAGTTTCTTAGCCTCTTCTGGATAGGCAACCTGAAGCTGCTCCAAGTAATCGTAACGGTCAGCAATCAACAAGTCCACTTGCGGCAGAAAGGCTTCATAGGTGTCAATACTATCGTCCTGATTACGTTCTGCGAACCAAGTCAAAATCTTAGTGTTGGCTGCTGGCAAATGTTTAAAGAGGTACTTGTTATGGCGTAGATCTGAGGCAATAACAAAACGGTCCTCTGGTTCTACCTTTTCGTCCAAGAATTTAGTCAAAAATTCCCAGATAACTTCTGAAAGGTCACCGTAGTAACTCTTATTAAAACGACCTTCCGTACGAGGATTGGCTACAATCCCACGACCATCAAAGAAATGACAGAGTTGCCAAACTCCCTTGGCATTAAGATAGTTTCGATAGCTTGGTTGTCCACCTTCATAATAAAGACTACTTGAGATAAAACCGCGGTCATCGTAGATGTCTTCGCGAATGATTTGCTCATCCTTATAGTAGCGAATCATGCCAATAAAGCCTTCTGAGCCAAACTCAATCTCGGCATAACGCTTGTGTTGGCATTGCACCACGATAGCAAATGGTGTGTGAACAAAGGTAGCCCCTTCTGGCCATTCCAAATCTGTCACCTGAAGATTTTTCATATCTTCATCAGTGATACCCTGAATCAAGTCAAAAATAGCTGTATAGCCAACTTCCAAGACATCATGACGGTGCAAGAAATAACGCAAATGTGGTTGGTAGGCCAAAAGCAAAAGCTGAGGGGCTAAGTCCTCATCCTGAAAGATACGAACTTGGTGCAAGCTGTCATCAAATTCAATTTTTTGGCGGATACGGTACCAAGGATCAATGACCGTCTTCCAAAATTCATCCGTCTGTCCATACCAAGCTGGAATAAAATAATACATGAGTTCTCCTTCATTGTCTTTTCATCACAATACTTGAGATTGAGGGGCAGACCGATCACACATCACCAGCCTGCCTCTCAACCCCACGAGGGGTGAGAGTTTATACATTTTCAAAAAGTGGGGTGTAGGAAGTGTTAAGCTTCAAGGCTTTCATTTCCTCGTTAACATTGTAAATCATACCGCTAAAAATCAAGAAGGTACCAGGAATCATACTAAGCTGTAAATAATCCGGATTGACCAAGATAATCAGCATTGGAGCACCTGCCATAAAGAGCATATAAAGGGCACCGATAAAACCAAGTCTAAGCACCAAATGGTTGATATAGGCACTAGTTTCTTGGCCTGGATAAACACCGTAGATATACTCACCTGACTTGCGCATTCGCTCAGAGATTTGCTCACCAGAGACATTAACGAAGGCAAAGGCTAACCCTAAAACGAAGAGCATGATCAGATAAACAACCAACCAAAGAGGTTGACCGACTGTCAAAGACTTGATGGCACCACTGGTCCACTTGCTTTCAGGATGGATAAATTGAATCAGCATAAAAACATACTGCGGAATACTAACCAGCGACATGGCATACATGAAAGGCATCCCTCCGGCTGGATTCAGCATAATATCCAAGTAAGAATACTGTTTAAAGCGGTTATGAATATTGATTTTATTGATTGAGATACGGTATCTAGCCCTCTGCACAACCCCTGAAATATAGAGGAAGACCAAACTGAATAGAATCAGAGGAAGCAAGACATCCCAACCGATACCTAGCTTTTCAATACTATCCATGATTTGATAGGGCAGATTGGCCATCATACTTGCCATCAAGATAACAATGGAGCCTCCAATCCCAAAGAGTGAGTTGAGGTCTGATAGCCAAACCAAGAAGAAGGTCCCGGCAATTAATAAAATGGTATTCATGAAAATAGCGAGACTAGCATTAACCCCTGAAACGATAGGTAAATTCAAGGATACTGCCAAAGATTGAACAATGGCAATCCCTAGGGCCAAATACATGCGTCTACGGTCCTGAATCTCAATGGGAAGATTTTTCAAGCCCATTTTCTTAGAGAAAGAAAACATCTGCCAGAGAATCATGGCCGACATCCAGGGCGACAAGCCCACTGAAAATAGAGACATGGACCTGAGGTTTCCCCCCATCATGGCACTAGAGAAAGCCAAGGAACCTATGGCTCCCCCAAAGATATTTGCATTTTTCAAATCCACAAACGGTAGAACCAATTGATTTCCCAAACAATAAATAAAGAGGAAAAAGAGGGTCCATAAGACACGTTTGGTGATTATCGATTGACTAATTTTTTTCACTATTACTCCTATTTCCTGCCCATAGACAGGATGATGTTATTTCGATTGAAACGAGACAGAGACGCCAGTTCAGCCTACTTATCCAAGCAAAGGATTACAGGCTCTTCTTACGCATTTGGCGAATGGTCTCAGCCATCTCTTTCCAACGATCTCTTGAGTAGGTTTGTTGGTTATGCTTGGTTGACTTAAGGTCCTCGAACCCTAAAATCGGTTTGTTTTCAAACCTAAAGGCATCAAGAATTTCCACTACTTTTCTTCCTGGATTGATATCTAGAAGCAAGTCACTGGTACGCAACAATTCCAAATCTAGCCCATTTAAGCCCGCAATGGCTGAGTAAACCGTCACATTTGGATAGGTAATCAATTGGGCCAGTTTATCTGTCACATGCTGTCGAGAGGCAATTTTAAACTGTACCTTAGGAAGAGCCGAGATAAGGTCCGTCAAATGCGGAATTTCTGAAATGTTGGTGTAAATCAAACAAGTAAACGGACGGCCCTTAGGATAAATCATGTCCTCTGAAAGTGGCAATAAAGTGGCATTTTCAGCAACCTCTGACCAATCCATTTGAGCATAGAACCACCAGACCTCGCGATAAGCTTGGCAAGCCAATGGTAACCAAGGCTTACGGTGTGAGGCATAATGCACAACCTTAGGATAGTCTTGACCATTTGGCAGATGGAAACCAGCTAAACTAGACTTGGTAACCGCATAGTTGTTGTCAAAAGACAAGGGCAACCAGTTGTTACGGAAGACCATGTTTAGAATGGACTGCTCCGCAAATGGGACCTTATCATGCCATTCGCTAGTCATGTCAATAAAGTGACGTCTCATGTTGTACTGCTTCCAATAAGCCGTATCAATCACCATGAAGCCAGCATCAAACATCGCTTGGCGATCCTGAACCTGAATAGCATAATCACGCACGGCAGCCAAAGGTCGACCTTGCAAATCAAGGGTAAAGAGGTCCTCTAGAGAACCTGTAACCACCATGTCACTATCCAAATAAAGGGCCTGTTCCTCAGACACAAAGTCCGCTACAAAATAGCGAAGATAGCTTGCATAGTTGCTATTAGTCTTGTATTGCTTGATATGACTACTATCCACACGACAGTTAATCACTTCACTACCAAAGGCAGCCAGATGACGGTTTAGTCCTCTAAACCACTCTTGAGAGAAATCATCATTAATCAAGTAAAAACGAATGTTGCGATGATGGAAAACGATGGATTTGATGGTCGTAAGCACTTGGTCAACATAAGTATAGTTAGCCGCAAGAACAATAGCACGCTTTTTAGTCTCATAACGTTGAGGAGCTAAACTCAAGACCTGGAATTTCTCCTGAATGGAGCGGTAGGCATCAGAATCCGTGAGACCTTGCTCCTCCACATTTTTCAAGCAAGCCTCTAGCATCTGACGGTAGGTGACCATGTATTTCTCCAGAGGGAAACCATGACTAGCAACAATAGCCAAGCGTTCTTCCATGGCATAAACCAAGGTCATCATCCAGTCTTGCATCCAAGTCGCTGATGGCATCTCTGGACTCTCACGATATACATAAAGTCCCTTGTTGAGATATACCGTACGCTCACTCATGAGATAGGCTTTAAGGTTGAAAAAGCCATCCTCCCCTGCATGCTCTTTTGGAAAAAGCAAGTCATTAAACAAAGAACGTTTGTAGAGTTTGCCTGTCGCAGAAATCAGAGCGATGTTAATGTTATTGGTTTCTTCAAAGAGACCATCAATAATCTGAGCCGGTGAATAAACCTGCTCATAATAATCTTCATCTTTGATATAAAAATAAAAGAGATCTTCCGATTCCTTATAGACACTGTAATTGGCCACTGCGATATCCGCCTTGTGGGCCTGCAGAGTCTTATAAAGTTCCTCCAGATAAGTAGACTCTACCCAATCCTCAGCATCCACGTAGGTGACGTAAGCTCCCTTAGCCTGACGAATACCAATATGGCGAGCATCTGAAAGCCCTCCATTATCCTTTTTAAAATAGAGGATACGAGAATCCCTAGCAGCATAACTACGGCAAATGGCATCACTATTATCTATTGAGCCATAATTGATGAGAATAATTTCAAGATTTTGATAGGTCTGCCCCAAAACACTGTCTAAACAGGTCTGGAGTTGATTTTCTACATTGTAAACGGGAATAATTACGGAAATTTTTTCTGTCATTTTCTTACTTTTCTAGCTGTGATATTTTTTCTTGTCTCAAAAAGTCATAATACAATAGGACTATCAAAAAATGTTTATAACTGTTTTCATTGTCACACAAGATCTGAAATCCCATACACTTCATATCATTTTCCTTATTTTTTCGAGACTTAACAACATTAAATTATACCATAATATCACTTAATTTTCTAATAGATTAAATCTATTCCAAATTAGATTACTTTTATTTCAAAAACCGACAGTTAAGAAGTCTAGCGTGAGAACTGATGGTTTGCTCTTGGTCTGAGAGGCTCTTCTATCAATCCAAACCTGGACTTCTTCAAATTTATGATTCACATCTTGTAGTCCAAATTAGTATGTCGGTAGGATGCCATTAAATTACTATCACTCTTGAAGTAATTCATATATGTGAAACTCAGAAGCGCAATCAAGTCATTCAATGAAAAGAAAAACGATAAAACTACCACAATGAGGTTTATAAAAATAAGCTTTTTCGGGGATTAAACTTATTTTTATCTAAGTAAGATAATATCTCGTAGAAGCTAATGACACCTAATCTCACCCTCATCAAAACCGGCATCATTTTACAAAAAATATTCATTTAGTACTCTAAATTAGATATTATAGTCTCCTAATAGCCTTAAATTATTAAATAAAATTATCACATCGCTTTTTATTAATTTTTTTGATTATAAAAATATTATTAGATAAAAAAATGGATATCATGAGTTCTATAGAAGGATATAAGAAGAAAACAATATTGATAAATATGTTAACTAAATACTACTGTTATGTTTTTTATAAAGCATTATCAGTTGCTTCTTATCAAGAAAAAACCTCCTAAACACATTCTCTAATTTTTTGACATTTGTTATCAGGGCATGATATAATCAGTGTAAATCAAGGAGGAATTAATAAACATGAATAAGAAATTACATGCTACTATTGGTCTTAGTGCTGCAATTTTAGCACTTGGTCTATCATCTTCTGCACTTGCAGATGAACAAGAATTGCCAGTAAACCTTCCCACTACAGAGGCTTTTGAAAACCTAGTTGTTGAAAACATCCCTGCTTCAGCCGTTGATGTCAATCTAGCTCACGAATCAGTAAACACAGCTACTACCGCTAATACTGCCACTGAGGTTAACTCGGCGAGCACTGCTATCCTTAGTGAGGAGGTAACTACACCTGCAAGTACTCCTGCACCAGCAGTTGAAAATACAACTCCTATAAATCTTGAAGAATCAAGTCCAGTTGTAAACACACCAACAGTTGATGAGCGTGTGTCAGAAGTTCGTATCCATCACATCCGTCGAACAACCGAAGCAAGTTACTCACAATTTAGCTCTCAAAAAGATGTGCTTTACGCAACGATTAAAACTCCTGCTTTCACTGAATACGACACAGCTGCTTTTGCGCCAGCAACGGTTACCGATGAAAACGGAAAAACATGGTATTTTGCTAAATACGACGACATGGTGCTTAACAATAAGAGTAATTACGGCGCACCTAAAAAAGGGATTGCTTCAAGTCCTATTATTGATGTTACCTACTTCTACGATGATGTTGACCTTGCGCCAACTGTCGCGCAACAGGCCCGTTTTGTCGATAATAAGGGACAGGAAATTGCTCCAATCCAAGTCAACATGGTTAGACGTGATATTGATTTAGCTTACTATGCCTATTTCCCGACTGCTCCTAAAACAATCCAGGCAAATGGTAAAACATATGAGCTACAATTAATTGATGACCAAGAAATTAAGTCACACAAAATTCGTATCTCAAATACTGTTACAATCACTTATATTTACAAGGAAGTGACTGAAGGAACAGCTGAAAAACCTGTAACACCAGTTACACCAACAAATGCTAAAAAACTTCGTCTTCCTAAAGGCAATAACGGTGTGAAAACACGTATCCCTGTTAACTACAGACACCAAACAAATTCTTCAAATCAAGGAACTACAAAATTACGTCTCCCTAAAGGGAATAATGGTGTTAAAACTCGTGTACCGGCTAAAAAGAACACTCCTATTCTTGCAGTAGACTACTTATAAGCAATGAAAAAAAATTCCTAAGAAGTTATACTTCTTAGGAATTTCTTGCTTTAAGAAATAATATAACAAAAAACGTTTTCTATAAGAAGAAACTCAGGTTCCACTAAAAATAGCTTGAATTAAATCGTCAACAAGTAGGATTCTACAGACTTGGGGAACTATTGCCTATTGAACATTTTCTAAGATAGTTATTCCTCAGATAATAGACTCCTGTTAAAGGATATATCTTTTGATTCTCGTTAATTGATAGTAATTTAGTTTTTATATTTTACCCTTTATCCACAATCTTAATACGGCTACTGCCATCATGCGACTTGATGATAGCTAATTGTTGGGCGATGCCTTCTTTCATGTCGTCCACGTGACTGATGACACCGACCATACGGTTTTCACCGATTTGTTCCAGAACAGCGATGGCTTTGGTCAGGGCTTCCTTATCCAGTGAGCCAAACCCTTCGTCGATGAAGAGAGCTTCAACAACAGCACCTTTGCTAGTATTTTGCACCACCTCTGAGAGGGATAGGGCAATAGCCAGTGCAGCGATAAAGGTTTCTCCTCCAGACAAGGATTTGACGGAACGCTCGCTACCTGTCAGCTGGTCATAGACGTTGATGTCCAAACCAAAGTGATCACGCGCCCGACGCCCTTCTTCACTCAAGACAAAGGAATAGCGGTTATCCGTTAAGAGACCGATGTAGTTAGCATTGGCATAGTCTAAGATTTGTTGGAAATACTGACGGATAACATAGACTTCAAGATTGAGTCGTCCAGTTAGTGCTGTATTTTCTCCCTTAACCACCTTAACCAGATCGCTGAGCTCTTGGTGAGCTTTAAAGGCCTCTTGATTACTGTCTTGAAGGGTTTTGGCCGCTTGGTAGGTAGCCGTCGCATCTTTAATCCCCTTCTCAATGACAGACACCTGAGCCAGCTGCTTATCATAGCTCTCCTGACAATCCTCTACTGCTTGTGTTAGATTGCCAAGGTCTGGCTTTTCTTGGTCTTTGATAAGCTCTTGACCCTTGACAATCTGCGCCTTCAACTCTTGTTTAAGAGTTTGGTAGCTTGTCAATTGAGCCTGGAGCTCAGGAATCGCTTGCTTATTCACCTCAAGAAGCCAAAGCTGGATTTGCTCTAGGTCATTGGTGAGGGCCCCTTCAGCCATAAGACTTTGGTCTAGTTCAGCCGATAAACGCTTAGTTTCTTGGCTAGCATTTTCTTTAGACTTGGTTAAGCTCTCAAGTTGCCCCTTGATGCCTTGAATGTCAGCATGAAGTTGGTTGTAGGCTCCACTATTTTCCTTGACTTGCTTATTGTAGAGGTCCAACTCCTGCTTTGCTAGGGAAATACGTTCTTGATAAACCTCAACAGATTCAAGCTCTTGATGAGCTTCTTGTAACTCCTTAAGACGTTCCTTAGCTTGGTCAAGCGCCGCCTTAGCCTCTTGATAGGCTTTAGCCAAATCTATCAATTTTTCCTGAGCTTGCCCTAACTTCTCTTGATAATGGACACGATCTGCCTCTTCCTTATCAAAGCGTTTGTGTAGATCTTGATAATACTGCTCAACCTTTCGGAGTAAGGCTTGTCCACAGTCTGCTTCATAGTCCTCTGAAAAATCAAAATCAAATTGTCCCTTAACTTGCTCCTGGAGTTCTTGATAGTGTTTTTCGAGAGCTAGCTTGACTTTAGCCACTTGGTCAAGCAAATCTTGACGTTTAGATTCAACTTCGCTCAAGGTAGCCTGACGGTTTGACAAGGTAGCGACTTTCTTTTCTTTTTGAGCTTGAAGTTCCTCCACCTGATTCATGAGATCCTTCAAGGCCGCTTCATTCGCCTGTGTCCCATCGACCTTAGGATGGTCAATGGAACCACAAACCATACATGGCTGTCCATCCTCTAATTCTGCCTGCAACTGGGCAATCATGAGTTGACGACGTGAAGCTAAAGTGGTTGCTAACTGGTCTTCCAATTCCTTGAGACTTTCTTGAACTTGGTCAATATCCAAAGATAACCCTTGTTGACGTTTTTCCGTCTTGGCCAACTCCTGCTTCAAGTCCTCTATTTCTTTCAGGTCCTGAGCCAGTTGATTATCCACATTGTAACCCACAGACTGGAGGAGTTTTTCGGCTTCATGCAAGCTATCTAAACTTAGGCGATTGGCCTCCAAATCTGACAAGGACTTGTTAAGCGTCTCAATCTTTTTCGACGCCTGTTGATAGGTTTCTTCCAACTGCTTGTAGTTAGTGCTTGAACGTTTGATTTTCTCCTGCTCTCGGACAAGACTCTGAGCATAGATAATATCCTCTTTCCAAGTTTCAAGCTCCTCTTCTTTTTGAAGAGAGTCCTTAGATTGAGCTGCGAGTGCCTCTTTTTGAGCCTTAACTCCCTCAAAAGCCTGCTGCTTTTCACTCAATTCTTCCTGAGCGATTTCAAGATCCTGCTCTAATTGCAACAACTGTTTCTGATATTGTTTAAGGCTACTAATGGTTTCCTGCAGACCTTGAGCGAACTGCAATTCCTCCAGATGCACTTTGGCTTCTGCCTGTTCCTGAGCACCTTCCTCAATTTCCAGACGGTAACGCTCCTTGGCTTGCTTCAATTCTTGGAAAATCTTTGCCAAATCTTGGGCAGTTTGCAAGCTCTTCTGCAGTTTAACCAAATCCTCATAGGCATCCTTCAAGATGCTTTTTTGCTCCGTAAGACTTTCTTGACGCTGAGACAAAAGCTCTTCAAGGCGTGCCAATTTTTCAGAGGCTGGCGTTTGGATCAAGACTGCTAATTCCTCCTCAGACCACACCTGACTGGCAAAATGGCCATCTAGCTGAGCTTGACGCTTATCCATATCTTTATTGCTCTGACGAAGACGCTCTTCCAAGCTCTTTTGAAAACGGTCAAAAATACCCGTTCCAAAGATTTTCTTTAAAATTTGAGTCTTGATCTTGGAATCTTCTTTCAAGAAACGGCTGAAATCATTTTGCGGAAGGAGAATAATCTGTTTGAACTGCTCAGCATTGAGCCCCAAAATCTGCTCAATCTGGTCACTCACTTCCTTGATCTTATCCCCAAGCTTTTCAATTTCCTGACCACCAATCTTATCCACAATGACTAAAGAAGCCGTTGCCTTTTGCATGGTCGTGCCCCCACCTCGCTTGGCTCTCTCCTGCTGGAGCACTCGCTCAATGCGATAAAGATGCTTGCCTTGTTGGAAATAAAAGGTTACCTTGGTCAAGTCATCCTCTGGACCAGCGAAGGTTGACCTCATCTCTTCAACATTACGATCACCACTGGTTGTGGCAAACAAGGCAACCGTCATGGCATCAAAGAGGGTACTCTTACCAGCCCCCGTGTCCCCACCAATCAAAAAGAGGGGAGCATGGTCAAACTGGGTGAAATTGATGACTTCCTTACGATAAGGCCCAAAATTGGTCAATTCTAACTGGACTGGTCTCATTGTCGACTCCTCTCAATCTCCTCAAAAATACTTTCCACAAGGGCAGTTTGTCTCTCAGACAAGACATCGCCCCCAGTCACTGTCTGGTAAAAATCAGAGACAATTTCCTGAGGCGACCGCATTTCCAAATCTTTTAAGTGCTGATCTACAGTCAAGCTTTCTTCCCTGACATCACCCAAACGACTGAAAGTGATTTCTACAATGTCTGTCCCATAAATCTCTTCCAGACGGGCACGCACATTGATGCCCTCTAGTTCCTTACGACTGGACAATTGAATATCAAAGGCAAACCAAGCCTTTTGACAAGGTTGTACCTTATAAAATTCAGGTGACACCAAGGTTTCAAAAGGCTCCTGCAAGGTCACAATCGGCCGTCTGACCTCTAAAGGATGGAAGGCCTGAGACAAGTCTCCAGTTGCATCCAAGTCAAGAATATAAACGCCTTTTTCTTCCTTACGCTTGGCTTCTTTGACATTAAAGGCGACCGGACTGCCTGAATATTGCACGCGCTGGCTCGGACTGGCAAAACGCGTATGGATATGCCCTAAGGCCACATAATCGAAAGCCTTGAAAAGGTCACTGGTCACATTGGTAAGACCACCTACCGTATTGCTGGTTTCAGACAACATCAATTCCCGTAGACTTTGACCATCGCTATCATCCTTTTTAGAAACCGCAAAATGCGTCACCAAAATATGGACCTTGTCAGGATCAAAAGCTTTTTCCATATCCTCGAGAATGTAGGCCAAGGCATCACCAATTCCCTGAATTTCCTTATTCTCATCGTCTTTATAGTAAATACGAGCATCAATGGGGTCAATAAAGGGAAGGAGGAAAATCTGGCAAACCTCCAACTCAATAGGCTCAAAAGCCTCCTCCAAACGTGTGCTCAAATGAAGGCCCTGAGGTTGAAAGAAGTCACGCCCAAAATGCAAACGTTCCGCACCATCGTGGTTGCCACTGATAGCATAGACAGGAATCTTATCCTCCAACACCAAGCGGGCCAAGGTCTTATTAAATAGCTTAATCGCATCCACAGGCGGCACCGCACGGTCATAGAGGTCTCCCGCAATGATAACCCCATCCACTTTTTCGCTAATAGCCAAATCCACAATCTGTTGAAATGCCCACTCCTGCTCCTCCAACAAAGACCAGCCATTGAGGGTTCGCCCCACATGCCAATCTGACGTATGTAAAAACTTCATGACAGTCTCCTCATTCGTTTTGTCTTACTCTATTGTACCTTATCAAGCTAAATACTGCTTAAAAGATTCACAAACCTTGGGAGATTCCGTGAATTTTATCCGCAGACCAAAAAATCTCTCCCGAGCAATCACACTCGAGAGAGATTTTATTTTTGGAATTTATGAGAGATAAGGTGTGGAAATCTTAGTCTTGGTTTTTACGACGATTCATAGCCGCAAGTCCTGACATAAGTCCCATAACAACAACACCCATTGCTGCAAGGTTGTTATCTGACTCACCTGTTACTGGCAATTGTCCGTCGCCTTCTTTAGCTTTATCAGAACCATCTGCCTTCTTACCATCTTTGTTTCCAGATTTCTTCTTATCTGAACCTTTACCATCTGAAGCGCCATCGGCTGCTGATCCAGAACCTTTAGAACCTTTAGAACCTTTAGATCCATTTGAGGCCGCTTTTACAGCTTTAGAAGTTGAATTTCCACCATTTCCAGATTGACCATTATTACCATTTGAAGGTGTTGAGCCATCTTCGACCTTACGATAGATATAGGTCACGACTGTTTGACCTTTTGTCATCTTGTCTGTAGATTTACCTTCTTGACGAATCAATTCGTATTTCACACCATTACGGTAGATATAACGGTCACCGTGAACGTTAACTTCAGAACCAACAGAGTTAGTGATCACAAGTGGCATCTTGATTTGGTTACCATACTCGTCACGGTAGATAACAACGATAGTACCAACTTCTTTGTTAACTGCCGGTTTAGCAGGTTCTGCATTAACCACCTTGTAAACAACCTTTGTATCTTCACCAGGGTTGCTTGGTGTCACACCAGTCTTATCAGCCTTGTAACCTTTCACTTCAGGAACAAGAGTCATAGCAGCCTTAGTTGGATCGTTAGGATCATTTGTGTAAGCAACTGCTTCAACACCTGGGATTGGATTCCCTTTTTCGTCAACGGCAATAATCTTACCAAATTTAGTGTAAGTTACAGTCTCAACCTTGCTGTCCATAGTGACATCTTGAGAAGCCACACTGCCTTTATCGGCGAAGTAACCGTTAACCATTGGTGTAATCACGAGATCAAACTTAGTCTTATCTGCCTTCCATTCACCTGCAGTAAGAATATCACCTGTTACAGAGTCAAGCGTCAATGAACGTTTCCATTGTGCTTTCTGAACACTGTCTACTGGCAATTTAGCATTGCTATCTTTGCTTGCATAGTGAACAGTATATGTCACATCTTTAAGGTAAGCATCCTTAGCTGGCCATTTTGGACCGTTTGGTTGGTTAGGATAGATTGGTGTTCCTGGTTCGTGAGCATTGTCTGGATTAAAGTCAAGTGCTACACGTTTGAAGCTTACTGTCCAAGCTTGGTCAACTGTGCTATCCAAGTCAAAGCTTGCACCAGCTGGGTAACCATCTGTTACAAGGACATAGCCAAGGTCTTGATAGTGTTTGATACGTTCAGCTGTTGAATAGTTAACCGCTTCACCAGACTTACCAGCCAAAGTAACAGTTTCAAGGATTGAACCACTTGTTTTATCACGGTAAACAACACTTGCTTTTTGATCGTTCTTAACATAAACAACCTTAGTATCGCTAGACAAGTCACCTGGTGTTGCAGGTACTACCTTAGCAGTGTAACCTGGGATAGTTGGCAAGTTCTTGTCAACTGCAATCATCTTAGTTGGATCGTTAGGATCATTGATGTAGGCAGTATCTGACACACCTGCAATTGGGTTACCATTTTCATCGACAATGACAAATTTACCAAAGGCCTTATAAGTTACAGTGTCAGTTGCTTCTGGAACATCTGGAGTTACTGTCTTGCCACCTGCTACCGCTTTATCTGCAAAGTAACCATTAACAACAGGAACCTTAACTGTACCGTAAGTGTGGCTAGTTTCATTCCAAGTCACCTTACCAGTCGCTTGGTTATCCTTACCTGCAAAGGTATAGTCAGATTTCACATCTGCAGCTGGAGTTTTATCGCCAGCACCTTGGAAAGTAACTGTTTGTTTCGTCGCCTTAGTCACATCGTTAACGATTGCTACGTAAACGACACGAGTGTCTTCACCTGGATTTGATGGTGATGCAGGGACAACCTTAACAGTGTAACCAGGAATACTTGGAAGCGTCTTGTCGATGGCAATCATCTTAGTCGCATCATTAGGATCGTTAGTGTAGGCAGTTGTTGATACACCTGGAATTGGATTGCCATTTTCATCCACAGCGATAAATTTACCAAAGGCTTTGTATGTCACTGTGTCTGTCGCATTTGGTGCATCTGGAGTAACTGTCTTGCCACCTGCTACGGCTTTATCGGCATAGTAACCAGTAACAACTGGAGTTTTGACTGTTCCATAAGTGTGAGTCGTTTCAGTCCAAGTTGTTGTATTAGTTGTAGGATCTTCTTTACCGTTGAAGCTAAAGTCATTTTGAGTGTTAGCAGCTGGTGTCTTCGTATCAGCACCAGTGTAAGTCACTGTTTGACTTGTTGCTTTAGTGACATCTTTCGTGTCTTTTTCAACGATAATGTGGTAACGGTAACCTGGAGCTAGGTATTGACCACCACCATTAGCATCAATAGAAGCATCTAAACCTTGAGCGCCATTGGCAAATTGAACGAGGTCAACGACACGGCTTTGATTATAAGCCCAAGAACGATTTGAGCGAATCGTTGCAATACCGTTAACATAATCATATTGACGTTCTGCTTTTAAAACATCCACATAAGCATTAGCTCTAGACTTATCAGCAGAGGCATATTTGATGCGGTATCCTGCTGGCACTGGTGGAAGTTCTGTTATACCGGCATCATAGATTTTATTGTAAGTTTTACCGTTTGCTGTGATTGTTTCAGTTGAGTTGTTAATACGGTAGGTTGAAGAGTTTGGAATCTTATTTCCAGCTTCATCCACATAGTCGATAATACCAAGGTTGGCATAGTTTACGACGACCACATATCTACCAGTCGCATCGTCAATGTAGTCATAAGCTCTCATGACACCATCGCTATCACGACCGACTTTAAGGTGGTTGATATAATCAATGTTAACAAAGTATTGTTGACGCTCTGGCAAAAAGGCAAGTTTGTAGCCGAGGTTTGTCAAGTCAGGGTTTGTTGAGCCTGCTCCAGCATTTGTCAAAACAGCAACCGCATCAGTTGTACGAAGGCTACGGTTTGATACCGCAAGTCCCATAGCATTGATGAGATTTTCAGAGTTAAGACTTGCTTCAGCAGCATTCAATTCACTGCTTGTCACAGCCAACTCGCTAGTCGCTACTTTAAGGACGCTATTTACAGCGTTAGTTGTAGACTCTGCACTTGCAGTTTCTGCTGCAGTCGCAACTGAAGCAGCCGCACTTGTTTGTGCTGATACTTGACCAGCAGCTGGAGTTTCTGCTACAGCTGTTGAGTTAAGAGCTTGTGCACTAGTAGCTACAGATGAAACATTTGCTACTGCAGATTCAGAGCTCGCTTGCGATGCAGCCTGAGAAGTTGCTTCTGAACTAGCTGCTGTTTGACTAGTTGTTGAAGCTGCTTGGCTGTTTTGAGCTGCTGATTGCGGTTGTTCACTAGCCAAGGCCACAGTAGAGACTGAACTTGGTGCGTTTTCTGTTGTTGCTGGCGCTACTGATGCTGTTGTTGGCGTTGATTGCTCCACGACGACATCTGGCTCAGCAGTTGTTTCCATACCTGCGGTAGTTGGTGCTACCGTTTCATCAGCTTGGGCACCCTGCGCATTTGAGAAGATTGAAACTCCCAAAAGGACAGAGGCTACACCAAAGCTATATTTTCTTAATGAAAAACGTTGGCGTTTATTAAACATATCTCTCATAATAATAAATTTCCTCAATATCCAAATTACTTTATATACAATTTCCATTTTATACTATAATTATTAAATTGTCAAATATATACTAATAATTGTGTAAAAGTTTAACTTTTATTAGAAAACATTAATTTAAAACTTTTATCTAAGTCCTTTGAAACATCAAAACATTCGTGCTTTCATTTTCCAAAACCCCACTTTTTGTTAGTTTTATAATTTTCGAAATATTTTTAACCGATAATCTTTTTTATTAAAAACACCCATTCCCGATACGACATTATTTGGTTTTGATTCTATTTATTAAAATACAAAATTTATACCTTCAAAAAGAATATTTTTTTAAACCTCCTAACTCACATCTTACCGCTTGATTTCTAAATCCCTTATCACTACTAGGTTTTCAGACTTTTTGGCACAAGATTTCAAGAAAGATTCAAAAATCCCCTTGGCTTTTCGCCAAAGGGGATTCTTTCATCTATTATTTGAAAATAGAACTTGTGAAACTATCTGTCTCTTGTAGGAGTTTCTTATAGACAGCTTCTTTGAGTTTCGTCGTATGGCTTGTTGACACTGATTTATTACCGTTATTATCTGTTTTAATACTTGCAGCATCTTTTGCTACTGCAGCCTTAAACAAGGCTAATAAATCATCGTAAGAGCTTACTGTTGTGCCGTCAATTGTAACTGTCGTCAAACCATGTGACGCTTTGTCTTTCACTTCTTTGAAGTAGGCCTTCTTGAAGGCTTCTAGTGAGTTGAACTGACCATCAGAAATCTTGCTAATGATAAAGTCGTCTCCAAGGGTGTCCTTACCAGCCGCTTTTGCTTCTTGTTTATACTTGTTAGTCGCATAACCTAGGAAGCCTTTTTCATAGCCATAGTAACCCCAGAGTCTGAAGGTATTATGCTTGAAGGACATGGCACCAGGAGAACCCTCGCTGGTATTTCCTCCATAGATGGCAGACATCATAGGAACATTGACATAAGCAGAAGAGAAATCATCTGGTTTATAGACACCATTTCCTGGACCACGATTGGTCATGAAGTTATTGTCCACAAGGTCATCAATAGAGGTCAAGTTAATAGCCTTTTCACTATCACTTAGAGCACGAACCTTGTCGTATTGATTTTTACTGTTACCTCGTAGCTGTTTATCTACCTTCTTGAACCATGCGTTATTGAGCTCTTGATTTCCTTGACTGAGGACCGCTTCCCCTTCAAGTGAGTCAAGAAGCATGAGGGTATCGTTGTAGCCCTTCATGTAACGGTCGATGGCTTCACGTGAGTTCAACTTGTTTGGATTAGTGTTATACCACTGATTACCGTCGTTTTCTCTTTCAAAGGCCATGTTAAGTCCTAAGGCGCCGTATTCACCTTGATGACCTTGAGTAGCTGGTGATTGAAGAAGACCTTGGGCATATGCTTCAACGTCTGTTCCTTCACGACGACCATAATCTCCAAAGTAAGCAATACGGTCATTGATGTGGGTCGTTTCATGCGTAAAGGCCGAAGCACCGTACTCACTAATCATGTTAGACATGACGAAAGTAACTTTGGCACGATTATCAAAGGCATTGTCATAGATAGCAGCATAGGCACCGGCCATAGCTCCGTTGTCTCCATAGTACTCACCAACTGGACCATAGATTTCACGGATTGGCGCATAGACTTCTGTACTGTCTTTAAATTGACCGTAGCGCTCTGGCCAACCTGGCCAACCATGACCCCAGACATAGAAACCTTCCCAGACAGGATTGACAATATCTTTGAACAATCTGTTTTTAACTTTGTCTGTAGCCAATCTATGCCAGAAATCAAGGTAGTTGATTTGACGTTGGGCAGCTAGATCAATCTCAGGTTTCAGTTTCTCAAGAGTCGTATTGTACTTGTTAGCTGTTCCATATGACATGGTGTCATAGGTTGAAATCAAGAACATCTCTGTTTTATCAAGATTCAATAATGGCAGAATCATTTTTCTGTGTAGGCCACGTGTTAAGTTATCGTAAGCACGATACTTGTGCTCACCGACACCTTCATTTTGCGAAGCTTTCTCTACAACATAGACCTTGTCCTTAGTGGCATCGATGAACCAATCATTCATATTGTCGATATTAGTGAACAATTCTCTATTATAGTTTAGGAAACCATTTAAATCTCCAGATTTAGTATATTTCGCTAGAACTTCACCAAAAGCATCATATGTTCTTGATCCACTGATATTATTTTCCTTAGAGCCAATCTCAATCAAACGGTCAAGGACATCCACATTTTTACCATAGAAGTCTGGCTTGAAGAGCATGATTTCTTTGATATTGACATCATCAAACTTAACACCGTAATAACGATTCAAATAGGTTAAACCTAGCAAGAGAGCAGCCTTATTTTTCTCGACCTTATCAAGAATCATTTGTTGAGCGGCAGGTGATTGGTTAAGCTGGTGATCCTCATTTTCAACCAGCTTAGTCACAAGGTTAGTCAAATTAGCTTTAACAGCCTCAAAGCTTTCTTCCAAGAAGAGGTTCTTAATGGCATTTACTCTATTTGGACCGGTACGACCAAGTTTTTGGTAAATTGGATCAGACTGCAACTCAATCGTTTTAAGGATATCAACAATACCATTAATAAGACTTGAGTGATCTTTTTGGACAATATTCGGAGTGTACTTGATACCCAAATCAGTAACAGTGTACTCCTTAACGTTGCTCAAACCTTCTGAACTATCTGAAAGCTTGAAGTAGTCTTTAGTACCATCAGCATAGTGAACAATAATCTTGTTAGCATCGCTTAAGTCTGTGACAAAATTACTGTCTTTCATTGGTGTCACTGAGAGTACATCTTTGGTATTCAAGTTATGGTTTTTAGCCAGTTTGTTTGCTTGATAGACAATATAATCCTTGTTATAGAACGGTTGAAGTTTCTCAATATTCTTATAAGCCTGGTTGTATTCTGGATTATAGTCTTGAATATTGGCAAAATCAGCTTGACTAGAAACATTATTAAGAGTATTCAACGCGTAAGGTTCGCTGACAAATGTATCAGCCGTTATTTTGTAGCCTTCAACACGCTTGTCAGCTTCTTCCTTAGTCAAATGTTTGAGTTTTTTCGGACTCTTGGTATCTCTACCAGTGCCATCTTCGGCAGAACTATAGCCGATAACCCCAAAGAGGTCTTTGATATAAGGTCCACCATCTTCGTCATCAACATCATTAGATGCAAAGATTTCTTGACCTTTAACTACCTTGGCATAGGTCACGTTGTCTTGAACAGCTCCGTAAGGCCAAGTCTTGGCAACAATACCACCGACATATCTTGTGTTTTTAACATCAAGAACACCTTTGGCTACTGAATTTGTTACCCTTGCCTTAGTTCCAGACTTCCAGCTATTAAGCATGTAGGTGACATATGGTACCAGCATACTTGCATTGGCATTATTGGCCGTAATAGTCGCATCCACATAAGCTCTGTTAACAAATCCCATGTAGTTTGAGCCAGCAATCCCACCAACTGTCGAGTTATTACCAACAGAGTTAATCTTACCGATAAAGGCGACATTTTCAATCTTGCCATCTTCATCAATCTTATTGACAATCCCCGCAACGTCATTATTACCAGTAACTGAACCAGTCACCTTAACATCTTCAATCAAACCTTTGTTTTTAAGGTTAAATCCAACTGCTGCTATTTGATTCTGACCAGGGCGATTGATGTCTACATTTTCAAAGTTGATATTCTTAATGGTTCCCCCATTGATAACATCGAACAATGGGTGTTCCAAATCATAGATGGCAAAACGTTTGTCACCATCACTAATCAACTTACCAGTAAATTCGGTCGTAATGTATGATTTGCCGTTTGGAACAACGTGACGAGCACTCATACTTTGACCCAGTCTAAATTCACCTGATGGATTAGCCTGAATGGCATTGACCAACTCAGCAAAATCATAGTAAACATTGGCTTGACTAGCTTTCGGTTTCTCAATGTAGTAGCTATAAGTTTGAGCAAAATGATTTTGGCCATCACGTTGCACCAAATTGTCCGCTTCTGCAGTTACCTTATAAACCGCCTTACCATCAACTGTTGTCTCTTCGATAGACTTGACAGCCAAGTAAGTTGTTTTCTGATCTGCCGAAGTCATCTTCAAGTAATAATTCGTAAGGTCTTGAGGTACAGCTGTCAGACGGGTTTCATCCACTTCTGTTTGATTGTCATACTTAATCAAATCCGTACGGGCAAAATCTTTAAGCTCAACTTTCTTGAGATCAAGTTGGATGGTTTGGTCTGCCAGGACCTGACTTTCCTCACCATTGCCACGATCAAAGGTCATGGTTGTTGTAAGTGTATACGGCTTGTAATAGTCTAAGTTTGTTAAATCAGCAGTCAAGGTCGTGCTAGGAACATCAAGCGTTTGGACAACTTGTCCATCTTTCTTAAGTACCGCTTTAATAGTCGTGATGGCTACTGAACCTGGATTAGTCAATTGGTAGCTAAGCTTGGCACTTCGACCCAAGTCATCCTTGTCAATCTGTGTCAGTGTAAGAACTGGTTTTTCTGATATCTTAGCCCCTTTGCGAACGATACGATCTTGGACAGGAACTAGCACGGTTTCAGTGACAGTTGGCTCTTCAGCAGTCTTGTTACCCTTGTAAGTCTTATAAACCTTGGTGATTATATTTTGGCCTTTTTGACCTTCTTGGACAACTTTCAATGTGCCTTTTTCTAGACTATCATCTTCTTGGACAATTTCTTTAAATGGAAGCTCTACAATGGACTCCTCCGTCGTTGTGCCATCTAGAGGCTTGCTACCACGACGGATTTTTCTAGGTTGTGGCACCTCAATAACCTTACCTGACACAATAGTCGGCTCACCAACCTTGACACCATCAATGGTTTGGTAAATTTTCTGGATTTCTTGGCTACCTTTTTTACCCTCTTGTTCGACAACTTCTTCATCCATATACTTGTTATCATCCGTAATCACTTCGATAGGATAATCGATGGCTTGCGTTTCAGTCTCTGTGATACTGCCGACAACTGGGGTATGAACAGGATTCTCAGGTTGAACAAGGGCCTCACCTTCGTGGCCTGATTCTTGTGTTCCATTGGCACTGATTGGTCCAGTGTACTCTGGATTATCTGGTTGGACAGCTGCCTCGCCTTCGTGGCCAACTTCTTGTGTGCCATTAGCACTGATTGGACCAGTATATTCTGGAGCCGCTGGTTGAACCACAGCTTCACCCTCATGGCCAACTTCTTGTGTGCCGTTAGCACTGATTGGGCCCGTATATTCTGGAGCGGTAGGTTGAACCCACGCTTCTCCCTCATGACCAACTTCCTGGGTACCATTGGCACTTGTAGTATCGCTACTGATTGAACCGGTGTACTCTGGGTTAGCAGGTTGAACAACTGCCTCGCCTTCGTGACCAACCTCTTGCGTACCGTTAGCACTGATTGGGCCCGTATACTCTGGATTGGCGGGTTGAACTAGAGCCTCGCCTTCGTGGCCAACTTCTTGTGTCCCGTTAGCACTGATTGGGCCGGTGTACTCTGGATTGGCGGGTTGAACTAGAGCCTCGCCTTCGTGACCAACCTCTTGCGTACCGTTAGCACTGATAACACCAGTATATTCTGGATTGGCGGGTTGAACCACTGCCTCACCCTCATGGCCAACTTCTTGTGTGCCGTTAGCACTGATTGGGCCCGTATACTCTGGATTAGCAGGTTGAACAGCTGCTTCACCTTCATGACCTGATTCTTGCGTACCTTTAGCGCTAATTGGTCCAGTGTACTCTGGATTAGCAGGTTGAACTAGAGCTTCGCCCTCATGACCTGGCTCCTGAGTTCCTTTTTTCCAACTGATTTCTTTATCTATTTCATCCCGGCTTGCTGTGTTTTTATCTTCTCTTGATGGCTCAAGTCCTTTCAAAGTATTCTCCAAAGGTTGTTCAAGTTCAGGCTTAGCCGAGTAACGAAGATAGCCGACATACTCATAACCATCGATTGTAATAACACCTTTAGCTAGATCCGCCTCATCTGAGACAGTCAGAGTCTGATTATATGCCTGTAACTCCTTATTTTGCAAAGCAAGAACCTCAAGAGGGACAAGTAAACTTTGCCCTGCTGCTCCAATCAAGACCAATCCAATAATCTTTTTGCGGTGTTTTTTTGAAAATAGGAGCACAGCCAAAGTTGCTGTTGTCAGCCCTAAACCTGTTGCGGCCCAGTCAGAACTACCTGTCTGAGGAAGAGTAGCTTGACTGTCTCCCTTACGTTTATAGACCAGATAAAAAGTATCATCATTTTGATATTCCTTTGGAATAGCATGAATCACTTGCTTCTGCTCTTCAGCTGTCAATTCATTTTCAGTAACATAGGCCATATGTACCGAAGCATCCGTAGTAATCTGATCCGCCGAAACTGGCTTAGACACGAAAAGACCACCTGCTAACAAGAATGTTCCGATAGCAACTGGCCCGACACCAACTGACAATTTACGAATGGCGTATTTTGTCACTTTTTCAAAAACATGATTTGCTTGTTTCATTCATAATCTTCCTATATGTTAATCGTTGTACCCCAAAGGCACTTCAAAAACGAAGACGTTACTGAAAAACACGCACTCTATACATTTATTATCCTTCTTCCGAAATCTATCATATCCTTTTTTTAATCTTTAGGCAAGTATTTTCTCTAATTTTTAATCAATATAAATAATTATTTAGCAACCATACTTTTCTTTCATGAAAACCTCTAAAGCCTTTTCATATAAATAATTATAAAGACTCTAACATTTGTAAAAATATTCTATTGAAATTCAAAATACTAATAATTCAAAAGAAAAATAATTGGGCTAATCTCTCTTATTCAATTTTATATCTAATATTTTAATGTAAGTAAAAATCATCGTTCAATAGACACAAAAGAGACCCACCCCTTATGGGATGAGTCTCTTTTTCGAAAACTGAAATAGTCTAACTAACTATATTGAGGGATTTAACCTATTAACTATTTTAGTCTTCTTTTTTGCGTTTTCCTACTAAACCAAGTCCAGCTGCCGCAAGAATTCCACCAAGGACTACGCCACCGATAGATACTTCGTCTCCTGTTTCTGGAAGTGTAGAAGCATCTTTTTCAGTTGATGAAATGTTTGCTCTTGCTTTAAGGTTCATATGATTAGCTAAAGTTGTTGATGACTCAACTTTACCATTTAGTGATGGTTTAACAACTGTTGGAGTATTCTCAGAACCCTTACCATTGTTGAAGGAATCTACTGTTCCACTTGTTGTGGCAAACATTGGAGCACTAGCTCCTGAAACGTTACCTGCTAGGTCTGTCGCTCTAGCTGTCACGCTACCTTCTGGAATGTTAACTGTTGGAACTACCACTGCGAGACCTGTTTCATCAGCTGTCGCTTCACCAATCTTATTGCCGTCTTTATCGAACAATTCAACCTTAGAACCTGGTTCTGCAATAACATCGATTGGAGTACGAGTGCCCGCCTTACCTGTAAGATCAGTATTCACTACTGGTGCGTCTGGCGCTATCGTATCAGTTCCCTTACCTACAGTCACTGATGTTGGGTTAGAGGTGTTGCCTGCATCATCTGTTGCAGTGACAGAA
>NZ_JACLQS010000019.1:0-32968 GCF_016648815.1 Streptococcus sp. 9.1
AGTTCTGCAGCACAGGGTATTGAGACTTATTATTACCAACCTTATGCAGAATATCCATCACGTATTAATGCGACCTACCATGCCAATTCAACTCGATTGAGCATGAGTGATACCTTGGCCAATGCCATCCAGTCTAGCTTGATTAATGCGACTGGTGCTCAGAACCAAGGCGTGAAACGTCAAACCTTTGCGGTCTTGCGTGAGACAACAGCTCCAGCAGTCCTTCTTGAACTTGGTTTCTTGTCAAATCCTCAAGAAGCCGCTCGTTTGAATACCTCTGCTTACCAGGAGACTTTAGCTAACGCAATTGTAGCAGGGATTAAGTCTTACTACGAAAAAGAATCTAAAGTTTAAGTTTTACGTTAACCCATCATAATGATGGGTTTTTATGCTATAATTGAGGTAAATACTAAATACAACAAAAGGAGTGCTTATGGCTTACGATTTACTCTTAGAGCGTTTTTTACGTTACGTCAAAATCAATACACGTAGTGATGAAAATGCAACAAGAACGCCAACAACACAAAGCCAGGTGGATTTTGCCTTGAAGGTTTTAAAACCAGAATTAGAAGAACTGGGTTTAAGTAACATTCATTATTTGGAAAGTAATGGTTACCTAGTGGCAACCCTTCCGGCCAACGATGACAAGTTAACACGTAAGATTGGTTTCATCTCTCATATGGATACTGCTGATTTTAATGCAGAGGGAGTGTCACCACAAGTCATTGACTCTTATGATGGAGGTATCATTCCCCTTGGAAATTCAGGTTATAACCTAGACCCAGCTGATTTTCCAAATCTTAAGAATTATGTCGGTCAGACGCTTATTACGACAGATGGGACTACTCTTCTTGGGGCTGATGATAAGTCAGGTATTGCTGAGATTATGACAGCCTTGGCTTATTTGAAGGCACATCCTGAAATCAAACATTGTGAGATTCGTGTAGGTTTTGGTCCTGATGAAGAAATTGGGATTGGTGCAGATAAATTTGATGTTGATGATTTTGATGTCGATTTTGCCTACACAGTTGACGGTGGACCTTTGGGTGAATTACAGTATGAAACCTTCTCTGCAGCAGGAGCAGAACTTACCTTCCACGGACGCAATGTCCACCCTGGAACAGCAAAAGACCAAATGGTTAATGCCCTGCAGTTGGCAATTGATTTTCATAATCAGTTGCCAGCAGAAGAACGCCCTGAGTTGACAGATGGCTATCAAGGTTTCAACCATCTTCAAACCATGACAGGTACTGTTGAGGAAGCAAAATCTTCTTATATCATCCGTGATTTTGAAACAGAGTCTTTTGAAAATCGTAAAGCAGTCTTCCAAAAAATTGCCGATGAAATGAATAAAGCTTACGGTCAGACACGAGTTGATTTGGTACTTAAAGATCAATACTATAATATGCGTCAGGTGATTGAAAAAGATATGACGCCTGTTGAGTTGGCTAAGGGTATTATGGAGGAATTGGATATTACGCCAGTTATTGAACCTATTCGTGGCGGAACAGATGGTTCCAAGATTTCATTTATGGGTATTCCAACTCCAAACCTTTTTGCTGGTGGCGAAAATATGCACGGTCGATATGAGTTCGTTTCCTTGCAGACAATGGAAAAAGCCGTAGATGTTATTCTTGGAATTGTCAGTAAACCTTAATTGAGCTTGCTAAATACTGATTTTATGGTAAAATTAGAAGTAATGGAGGTGCTGAGATGATTAAAATTTTCGGCAAGTATCGTTACCATTGGCAACCCGAATTATCTTGGCTGATTATCTACTGGTCTTTAGCCGTCACGCCAATCTTTATTGCGGCGGCCCTTCTGTTCGAGTTGTACTCGGTGCCCTCACATATTTTGATGCTCTTCACTATTTTCGTTGCCTTGTTTGGTTTAGGTTTCCATCGTTACTTCATTATTGAAGACCATGGAATTCTACGAATTGTTTCATTCAACATTTTTAAACCACGCAAGGTAAAGATTAGTGACATCGAAAAGGTAGAAGTTGTCAAAACTGGTCTATGTCTCATCTTTAAAAATGGCAAGAAACGTCAATTTTATATGAGGAAGTGGCCTAAAAAATATTTCTTAGATGCATTAGCCCTTCACCCTGATTTCAAAGGTGAGGTAGAGTTATTGGATCACATGACAAACTTTGATTACTTTGCCTTTTATGAGGAATCAAAAAAAGCCCTGAAGCTTAAACTTCGCAAATAAGGGCTTTAGTGGGACAAGACTTGACGGCAGTCAAAGTCTCAGGGCTATTTTCAATAATTTGATTGAGTTGGTCGCTGTCTCTGAACCTAACAATACCTTCGTCATTATAATCAAAGACGGGAGAGTAGGTTTGGCACAAACCACAAGCGATACATTTTTCTGGAATTAATGATACTTTCATAGTATTATTTTAAAATAGATTTATTGTTTTTACAAGGAGAATATCATGAGTAAAAAACCATGGGAAGATAAGGTTTCTGACGAAGAGTTGGAAGAAGTAGTTGACGCTGATTTTCTAGATGATGAAGATGAGTTTGAGGATTATGAAGAAGAAGAGGATGTCACTCCTTCAGATGAAAAACGCGAAAAAGGTGGCGGCTTCATTAATTCATCATTCTTGACAGTCTTACTTGGATTATTCTTTGTTATTGTTGTATGTATTTTGTTCTTTGTTTTCTATACTTCAAATGTCGGTGGAAACAAAACTGCGGAATCTAAGGAATCATCTGGATTCTACTCATCTTCAACTAGCAAAGTTGTTAAATCTTCATCTAGCGAGAAAGACTCAAACAAAGATGAAGAAAGTGAGAAATCTACTACAGAAAAATCTTCAAAAGAGAAATCATCTTCAACTAAAGCATCAAGCTCTTCTAAACATGTAGAAAAAGAAGATGCAACTGAGTCAGCTGAGACAGCACCATCAAGTGCTACGGCAGCAGCAGATGGTTCATCAATTGTTGTTCAATCTGGTGAAGGTGCTGGTTCTATCGCTGCACGTGCAGGTATCTCTGTAGATGAGTTGGAACGTCTTAACCCTGATCACATGACAAGTGGTTACTGGTATGCTAACCCAGGTGACGTCGTTAACGTTCAATAATTTTAAAAGCAAAGGAACATCATGAAAGATATTAGAATTGCTATTGATGGTCCTGCGTCAAGTGGAAAAAGTACAGTAGCCAAGATTATTGCAAAAAATCTTGGCTATACTTATCTTGACACAGGTGCTATGTACCGATCTGCAACTTATTTGGCCTTGCAGAATGGTTTGACTGAAGAAAATGTACCAGAAATTTTGGAGCAACTATCTCAACATCCGATTTCATTCGGAAAAGCAGCAGATGGTAGTCAGCAAGTTTATGTAGGTGATGTTGATATTACACACCCCATTCGTGATAACCAAGTCACAAATAATGTTTCTTGGGTAGCAGCTATTCCTGAAGTGCGTCAAGAACTCGTTGCCCAACAACAACGTATTGCTCAAGATGGTGCTATTATCATGGATGGTCGTGATATTGGGACCGTGGTTTTGCCTGATGCAGAACTTAAGATTTTCTTGATTGCTTCAGTTGATGAACGTGCGGAACGCCGTTATAAGGAAAATATCGAAAAAGGTATTCCCGCTGACCTTGAGACTCTAAAAAAAGAAATTGCTGAACGTGACTATAAAGATAGCCATCGTAAGGTTTCACCTCTTAAACCAGCGGAAGATGCCATCACTTTTGACACTACAGGTGTATCTATTGATGGTGTTGTGGAATTTATTCAAGAAAAAGCAAAAAAAATTATTGACAAAGGATGACTCACTTGTTATACTATTAACAATGAGAAAAGCAGAAGTGAGAACTTCTCGCCTTGCGACTTAGGTTGTCTGGCCCAACATGTCAAATCCCTATAGGGATATTATGTGTGCGGGCTTGTATATCAAGTCCGCTTTGTTTTTCTCTAAAAAAATAAAGAGGTGAAGATCATAGCTAAGAAAGATCTATTCATTAACGATGAAATTCGCGTTCGCGAAGTTCGTCTTGTTGGTCTTGATGGTGAACAATTGGGAATTAAACCATTGTCAGAAGCGCAAGCTATTGCAGATGATGCAAATGTTGACTTGGTTCTCATCCAACCACAAGCTACGCCACCTGTTGCGAAGATTATGGACTATGGTAAGTTCAAATTTGAGTATCAAAAGAAACAAAAAGAACAACGTAAGAAACAAAGCGTTGTTACCGTTAAGGAAGTTCGTTTGAGTCCAGTTATTGATAAAGGTGACTTTGAAACTAAACTTCGTAACGGCCGTAAGTTCCTTGAAAAAGGAAACAAGGTTAAAGTTTCTATCCGATTCAAAGGTCGTATGATTACTCACAAAGAAATCGGAGCTAAGGTCTTGGCGGAATTTGCTGAAAAAACGCAAGATATTGCGATTATTGAGCAAAGAGCGAAGATGGATGGACGTCAAATGTTCATGCAACTTGCACCAATTCCTGACAAAAAATAATTGTCAAACTAACACTATTTTAAGAGGAGAATTTTAAAATGCCAAAACAAAAAACACACCGCGCATCAGCTAAACGTTTCAAACGTACAGGTTCAGGTGGATTGAAACGCTTCCGTGCCTTCACATCTCACCGTTTCCACGGTAAAACTAAAAAACAACGTCGTCACCTTCGTAAAGCGTCAATGGTACATTCAGGTGACTTTAAACGTATCAAATCAATGCTTTCACAAATGCGTTAATCCGCTACAAGCATTACAAATTAACTAAACTAGAATTAATTCGGAGGAATATATAAATGGCTCGTGTTAAAGGTGGCGTTGTATCACGCAAACGTCGTAAACGTGTATTGAAACTTGCTAAAGGTTACTATGGTGCAAAACACATCTTGTTCCGTACTGCAAAAGAACAAGTAATGAACTCTTACTACTATGCATACCGTGACCGTCGTCAAAAGAAACGTGATTTCCGTAAACTTTGGATTACACGTATCAATGCAGCAGCTCGTTTGAACGGTTTGTCATACTCACAATTGATGCACGGTTTGAAATTGGCTGAAATCGAAGTTAACCGTAAAATGCTTGCTGATTTGGCAGTTAACGATGCAGCAGCTTTCACAGCTCTTGCAGATGCAGCTAAAGCAAAAATTGGTAAATAAGAATTAAGATGGGTTTTACCCATCTTTTTTTATGGAGGTAATTATGATTCGTTTAGCAAGAGCAGAAGATATTCCAAGATTACAGGAGTTATTGGGGCAGATTCTTCTAGTGCATCATTATGCACGTCCTGATGTTTTTAAGGCAGAGGGCAGTAAATTTACAGATGCAGACTTAGAAGCAGTGATTAATGATCCAAATAAACCTATTTTTGTATATGAGGATGAAGAAGGCCATATCTTAGGTCATCTATTCTTAATGATTAAAGAAGTATCTGATAATAATGGTCCACTAAAGGCTGTTAAGACTCTTTTTATTGATGATTTATGCGTTGATAAGGATGCTCGAGGTCAAAAATTGGGAGAGAAGCTTTATCAATTTGCCTTGGACTATGCTAAGGAGTTAGGTTGTTATAATCTGACACTTCACGTATGGAATGATAATGCGGGTGCTGTACGTTTTTACGAACGTTTAGGTATGAAACCGAGATATACAGAAATGGAAACTATCCTTAAATAATACGTTTTCATGAGAAAAATTTAACTTACGAGGAATAAAAATTTTTGATATGCTGAAAGAGAACTTTTTGAAATGGAGAATTTTAATGCCTCGTAATTTTAAAGAACCTTTGCTTTTTACGATTTTAATGTGTGGAATGATGGTCTGTGGGATGAGTCTCTGGAATCTTCTCATCCTTGATTGGACTGGAGTTGTTCCCTTTGCTTGGGGTCACTTTTTCCAAGGTTATCTTCCGGGATTTGTAGTTGCTTTCTTACTGGATATGCTTTTGGTGGGACCACTAGCTAAGATAATAGCATTTGCAATTTTACATAAAGTAAAAGCCCATGATAAACGATGGGCGAAGATTTTGGCGATTTCTGGAACCATGGCGCTATTCATGGTAACCTTTATGTCGCTCTATGGATTAGTGTACAACGGTCAGTCGGTGACGCTCTTATCCTATGGTCGTGCTTGGTTGACAAATGTGATCATGGCCTTACCACTTAATTTTCTAGTAGTTGGTCCCATCTCACGCTTTATCTTGGGAAAATTGCAAAATCCATTGCCTGGTGAAGAAGTCGTAGAGAATTTTGAAGACGATGATGAATTACCAACTATAATTTAAGTATAGAACTGGAGAGAAACTCCAGTTTTTTAATATTAAAAGCAGCCACAGATGTGACTGCTTAATGATGATTAGTTTTTCTTTTTCATTTCACCATGTGGGTAGTAAGTTCCCTCTGGCATATCGTTAATGAAAACATGAATAGCTTCTTTAGGGGCTTTTGCAACACGTGATACAACCTCAGTAACTTCACGAGCAAGTTCGATTTTTTGTTCTTCAGTACGACCTTCAAAGAGATCAATTTTTACAAATGGCATAATGCATCTCCTTAGTTTTGATAGTCCTATTATAGCATTAATTAAGAGAATATTCTAAAGTTTTTGGAAATTCTTGAAATGATAATATCGCAATGCTACAATGTGAGTGATTTCAATAGTAATGCCTAAAATAAAAAGAGGCAGGTAGCTAAGAGAAAGCGTTCCTAGTCGAAAGCAATAGTATTACTTTTGATTCGATCATTCCTGATTTAAGAAATATTTCACATGCTATTCAAAATGGTAAGGCATCTTGTGATGATAGGTAAGTGATTGCATTTTTTATTGGCTTTGTTTATAAGGGATGAAAACTCTTACTAAAAATGGTAAAATAATGCTAACTAGAGACAGTAAGGAGTAAATTATGACAATTGATTTTCGTGCCGAAGTTGATAAGCGCAAAGATGCTTTGATGGAGGACCTTTTTGGTCTTTTGCGTATTAACTCAGAACGTGATGACAGTAAGGTTGATGATAAGCACCCATTTGGTCCTGGACCGGTAAAAGCTTTGGAACATTTTCTTGCTTTAGCAGAACGTGATGGCTATAAAACTCGTAATATTGATAATTATGCTGGTGACTTTGAATTTGGTCAAGGTGATGAAGTTTTGGGTATCTTTGCCCACTTGGATGTAGTTCCAGCTGGTAGCGGTTGGGATACAGATCCTTACGAACCTGTAATCAAAGATGGCAAACTTTATGCCCGTGGGTCATCAGATGATAAAGGCCCAACAATGGCTTGTTACTATGCCTTGAAAATTATTAAAGAACTCGAGCTTCCAGTATCTAAGCGTGTGCGCTTCATTGTTGGTACTGATGAAGAATCTGGTTGGGGCGATATGGAATATTACTTCGCTCATAATGGATTGAAAGATCCTGATTTTGGTTTCTCACCTGATGCAGAATTCCCAATTATTAATGGTGAAAAAGGTAATATTACAGCCTATCTCCATTTTGAAGGTCAAAATGATGGGGACTTTAGTCTTGTGTCCTTTAATGGTGGTTTACGTGAAAATATGGTTCCTGAATCAGCAAGTGCAGATTTTACTGGACCTATCACTTTGAAAGAACTCGAGGCCAAATTAGCAGACTTTGTCGCCGAACAAGAAGTAACTGGTCAAGTGACCGAAGAAGCAGGTGTTTTCCATGTGACTATTCATGGGAAATCAGCTCATGGTATGATGCCACAAAATGGTATTAATGGGGCAACCTACTTGGCACTCTTCCTTAGTCAATTTGATTTCCAAGGCAATGCTAAAACGTATTTGGATATAATTGCTGAAACATTGCATAAAGATTTCTTTGGTGAAAAAGTAGGTCTTGCTTACACAGATCCTAAGATGGGTGAATTGACCATGAATGCTGGGGTGTTTCATTTCAATAAGGAATCAGCAGATAATACAATTGCTTTGAATTTCCGCTACCCTCAAGGCGTTGATGTAGACGGTATTAAGGCCGGCCTTGAAAAACTTGAAGGTCCTAAGGCTGTTAGTCTCTCAGAACATGGTCATGTGCCACACTATGTACCAGTTAATGATCCTATGGTAGAGACCCTTCTTTCAGTCTATGAGAAACAAACAGGGCTTAAAGGTCATGAACAAATTATTGGTGGTGGGACATTTGGACGTCTCCTAAAACGTGGTGTTGCCTATGGAGCTATGTTCCCTGGTTATGTCAACACTATGCACCAAGCCAATGAGTTTACTGAGGTTGAAGACTTGTACCGTGCAGCTGCCATTTATGCAGAAGCTATCTATGAGTTAATCAAATAAAAAAGAGAGACAGTTTTGTCTCTTTTTTGAGGAGGAAAATATGGAAACACTTGAAGAATTAACACAAGCAATCATGTCCGATGAACAAAATAAAGCTTTTACGGAACAAGGTATAAAACCCTTGTTTACCATTCCAAAAACGGCACGAATTAATATCGTAGGCCAAGCTCCTGGTATTCGTGCCCAAGAGTCCGGCCTTTACTGGAATGATCCTAGCGGTGATAATCTCAGGGATTGGATGGGGGTTTCACGCGAAGAATTTTATGAATCTGGCATGTTTGCTATTGTACCAATGGATTTTTATTTCCCAGGTCATGGTAAATCAGGTGATTTACCTCCTCGCAAAGGATTTGCAGACAAGTGGCATGAGAAAGTTCTTGCTTTAGCTCCTGATATTCAATTGACGATTTTAGTAGGTAACTATGCACAGCGTTACTATTTACATCAAAAATCGTCGGCAAAATTAACGGATACAGTTAAGCATTACAAAGATTACCTTCCAGAGTTTTTCCCTCTCGTTCATCCCTCTCCTCGAAATAATATTTGGCAAGCCAAAAATCCATGGTTTATGGAAGAAGTAGTTCCAGAGTTGAAGGCTTTGGTTAAAAAAATCTTAAGTCGATGATGTCTGATATCTGCACTCGGATTGTTATTAGGTATTGTTTCAAATCAATGAAGCAACTATCAGAAAATACCCAAATATTGTAAAGATTTTAGCCCTTTGGGGCTTTTTTTGATGCTTTAATAAATTATTAGGGAAAAACAATTAATAAAAAATCTAATATTAGACTTATCTATAGCCGCTTAATTCTAATTTTCAGAAGAAGTAACATATAAAATTAAGCTATCTATCCTTTTAAATTAAATAATCAATTAAATAATACTTATAAATTGAAAATGAGTGTAAATTTTTGAGAAAATTAAGATAATTCTATTGACAGAAAATTTAAAAGTGTTAGACTTTAGGTGTTAAGAAAATATAGAAGGAAATTTGTGATATGGGAAGAAAAGATTCACAACGTTTTTCAATCAGAAAGTATAGCTTTGGGGCTGCTTCTGTTCTTTTGGGTACAACCATTCTTGCGATGGGTGCAACTGGTGTACATGCAGATGAGGTTTCAACTTCAGCTGCTACTGATACACCACTTAGTGCTTCTGTGCTAACAGATTCTGCTGTCGATCCGGCAACAACTGTTGACCATTCAGAGAAGCAAGTTGTTTCTGTCAAAGAAGAAGGAAATACCACTGTAACAACAAGTGTTGTAACAACTGATAGCCTTGAGGAAGCTAAAGTTTCTGCGGTAAAAGAAGGGGTAGAAGTTGAAGAAACTGCACCTCAAACGCATACATCCCTAGAGGGGGCTATTGCTAACAATCAAGCTCAATCAAAAGAGATTAATACAGTTGTTTATGATTATCAGAAAGCAAAAGAAGACCACAAAAAAGATGTAGCTGAGTATGAGAAAGCTAAGGCTGAGTACGATGCTAAAGTGGCTGAAAAAGCAGCAGCTGATAAAGCAAACGCTGCTTCTAAAGCACAGTATGATACTGATCAAGCTGCTTATGAAAAAGGATTAGCTAAATATCAAGCTGATAAAAAAGCCTATGACGCAGCATTGGAAGAGTATAATACTCAAAAATTGACTTATGATTCTAAAGTAGCAGAAAAAGCAGCTGCTGATGCAGCTAATGCTAAGTCAGAAGCCGATTACAAGGTACAGCTGGCTGTTTATGAAACTGCTAAAAAGAACTATGAAGCTGCTATGGCTCAGTATACCAAAGACAAGGCAAAATATGATGCCGAGAAGGAAGCTTATGATGCTAAAGTAGCTGAAAAAGTTCGTACAGAAATTGAAAACAAGGCTGCTCAAGAGCAGTATGAGAAAGATTTAGCTACTTATAATGCCGCATACGAAAAATATCAAACCGATTTGGCTGCCTACAAGACTGCTAAAGCAGCCTATGATGCTAAAGTAGCAGAAAAAGTAGCCGCTGATGCAGCTAATGCAAAAGCTAAATCTAAGTATGATGCAGAAATGGTCACATACAACGCAGCTTTGTCTGAATATAAGGCAAATAAGGCTCTGTATGATGCAGCTCTAGCTGAATACAACACAAAAAAAGCAGCCTATGATGTGAAAGTAGCTGAGAAAACACAAGCAGAAATTACGGATAAGGCTGCTCAAAAACAATATGAAAAAGATCTTGCTACTTACAATACTGCTTACGAAAAATATCAAACTGATTTAGCAGCTTATAATACAGCTAAAGCAGCCTACGATGCTAAAGTAGCAGAAAAAGCAGCTACTGATAAGGCAAATGCGGATGCTAAAGCCAAGTATGATGCGGAAATGGCTGTTTACAATACAGCTAAAGCGCAATATGACAAAGATTTACAAGAATATCAAGCTAAGAAAACGCAATACGACCAAGATAAAGCAGCCTATGATAAACTTGTTGCTATTAAAGCAGAAGAAGATGCTTCTAAAGCTAAGTACGAAGTTGAGCTTGCCAAATACAATGTAGATTTAGAGCAATACGGCAAAGATTTTGCTACCTACCAAACAAAACTTGCTGAATATCAAACAGCTTTGGCACAGTACAAAGATGCTAAAGCAGCCTATGATAAGTACATGAATGATAATGGTTTCCAAGATTTAAAAGATGTAGAAACTGTTCAAGATTTGACTTTCCAACGTGAAGGTGGAGCCATTCATACCATCAATGGTATTAGTGCTTATCTCACTCGTGATGCTCAATCTCGTTTGAATACAAGCAATGTACATCAGTATGATTCCAATAAATTGGAAGCTTCAGATATTGTAGCAACTAGTCCTTGGGCTAATAATGAGACTGAATACATTCAAGTTAAAGAAGGCGATAAATTTGTTGTTACTTATGATAACTTGAATCAGTCAAGCATGCGTGAAGATACGGATATGCATCCAATCAAGCGCGTGATTTACCGCTATGAGATTTTGAGTCTCCCATCAAATGACGGTAAAGGAATTGCAGCTGTTAGCTCGGATCCAACTGTAACACTAACAGTCGGTGCTTCAACAGACCAAAATAAACCCGTTAAAGTTGCTGTTGATATTGAATTCTATGATGGTAATGGCAATAAGTTTGATTTGACACAACACAATGCGATTGTTGCTTTGAACTCTCTTAACCACTGGACAGGTGCTTCTTATGTAGATAGTGGGGATAAACCTCGTGCCCTTACAGTAGAAGCCAAGGATAAAGATGGTAATACTGTTCGTGGAACTTGGAATCCGTATGCAGATGGTTCATCAATGAGCATTGAAAACAATGCGGTTGTTGTTAAAAATGGAACAGCTGACTTTGGTACTGCTGATGTCACTATCTCTGCTGAAAACCCAATCAAGATTGTGGCACAAAAAGCAACGTGGAATGGTAGTGAATTTACAGTTAGTGAAGAAACTGTTATTGACGCAACTTCAGTCAATGCTTCAGGTGCTGGGAACGGTCACTCTATTGGAACAGATGAGTTCACATTAGATGGTAAAGATGATGTTATCGGTTCTTATACGATTGATTCAACTTCAGGACGTATCATCTTTACTCCTAAGAAGAAATTTGAAAATGTAGAACACCAAGAATCTGTAAATGTTGGAAACAATAAATACATTCCAATTCCAAATTCAAGTGTTTCTTATGATTCTGCTACAAAAGAGGTGACATCATTTAAAGATAACCAATACATTGAACATGGATCTATCTTTAATGGTGAATCTTCAACGACTCTTGAAGGTTGGGACAATCCATCTTCTCCATACCTCTATTATGGTGGAGCAGGCTTGAAGATGGCTGATGGTCACTTGGTATTTATGGCCAATGGAGCTAATGCATCTGGTCAACCAACAGTATATTGGTTTGCGATTAACTCAAATGTTGGTATTCCAAAAAATCCAGGTGAGGCACCAAAAGAGCCAACAGCTCCTGAAGAACCAAAGGCTCCAACACCACCAACGATTACACTGGAAGTTCTTCCAGCAGTACCAACAGAACCAACTCCGCCAACAGCCCCTACGGCACCAACAGAACCTAACTATACAGTTGTTACAGTTGATGCTGAGGAGCCAAAAGCTCCAACAGAGCCTAAGGCTCCAACGCCACCAACTCCGACAGTTGTTGAAGTTCCAGCGGAGCCAAGCAAACCAGAAGAACCTAAAGCGCCAACACCACCGACAGAACCTAACTACACTGTGGTTACAGTTGATGCAGAGGAACCTAAGGCTCCAACAGAACCAAAAGCTCCAACGCCACCAACTCCAGCTTTAGTTGAAGTGCCAGTAGAGCCACGTAAGATTACGGCTCCAGTAGAACCTAAGGCTCCGACTCCACCTACACCAGTAGTTGTAGAGGTACCTGGTGAGCCAACAAAACCAACGCCACCAACAGAGCCAACAGCTCCAACACCACCAACTATGGTCACAGTTAATGTTCCTAATAAACCTGTTTCACCTAAAGAACTTGTAGCTCCTAAGGTCAAATGGCATAAAAATTATCTTGTTGAGCGCGTAACACGTCCAGTACCAACGACGCCACCAACTCCTCAAAAACCGAAAACTCCTGGAACACCTACAGGACCAAGTGTTACACCAACTTCTTCTGTAGTTGTTAAGCAAGAAACAGAAAGAACTAATAGCGCCGTATTGCCAGAAACAGGTGACTCTAACCAAAAATTAGCATCTGTAACAGGTCTAGGTTTGCTTTCAATGGCCCTTTCAGGTCTATGGTCAGCTCGCAAACGTAAACATTAATAAGATAAAATGAAAGATTAGGTTGTTTTGCCATGCAAGACAATCTAGTCTTTTTTTGTTACCTATTCTTTGCATATTATCGGTATAAATAAGTTTGAATGTTAAAACTAATAGGGGAAAGGAGAGGACATGATTTAGGTGAAAGAGCTATCCCAGAGCTAAATATCGCAATGAAAAGTAAAATGAAAGCTTATAGTTGATTGTTTTTCATAATCTTTTCAATAAAAAAACATTAAAGCGAATTGGACTAGATATTATAAAATTAAACCACCTATTTGTATCGTAAACACTATTAATAATAGGGTTTTGTCTATCAAATATTTTGATATTAAAAAGTATTTGAATTTAAGAATCTAATCGAATTTAAAGGAATGGTTGTTTTTATGAGATATCTCAAATTGACATGGTTCTTTCTTTTGTTAGAATATGAACATAACTAAATATAGAAGGACGTAATTTAAATGGGGAAAAAGGAATTACAACGTTATTCACTCAGAAAGTCTAGCCTTGGTGCGGCTTCTGTTCTTTTGGGGACTGCAGTTCTTGCAGTAGGCGCTTCAAATGCAAGGGCTGATGAAGTAGCAACAACTACAGATTCAGCAACACCAGCAGTTGAAGCAACAGATGCTGTTGAAGAAAACACTTCTGCCGTAGCAGATTCAACTGAAAAGAAAGTTGTTAACGTTACTGAAGAAGGCAACACAACTGTTACAACGAGTGAAGTAACAAATACAAGCTTAGAAGCTGCAAAAACAGCTGCAACTAACGAAGGGGTTGAGGTTAAGGAAGAACCTGCTCAAACCAAAGAAACTGTTGAAGCAGCTGCTGCAGATAATAAAGCACAAGCAGTGAAAATCAATACAGTCGTTTCTGATTATAAAGCGGCTAAAGAACAATACAAGTCAGATAAAGCTGACTATGATAAAGCAAAAGCAAACTATGATGCCAAATTAGCTGAGAAAGCACTTGCTGATAAAACAAATGCTGAAGCTCAGGCTAAATATGATACTGAAAAAACAGCTTATGATAAAGCTTCAGAGCAATACCAAATTGCTAAGCAAGCTTATGACTCAGCTCTTTCAGAGTACAAAACTAAGAAAGTTACTTATGATGCTAAGGTAGCAGAAAAAGAAGCCGCTGATAAAGAAAATGCGCTTTCTGCAGCTAAATACCAAGCAGAATTGGCAACTTATAACCAAGCAAAAGCTGATTATGAAGCAGCTCTTGCACAGTACAATAGTGATAAGGCCAAATACAATGCTGAAAAAGCTAATTATGATAATAAAGTAGCTGAAAAAGTTGTTATTGAAAAACGTAACGCTGAAGCTGAAGCTAAATATCAAACTGAGCTGGCAGCATATAATGAAGCAAAAGCTAAATATGATGTAGAAAAAGCAGCATATGACAAGAATCTTGAACTTTATAACGCTAAGAAAACAGCTTATGAAGCAGATCTTGAAACAAAACAAGCTATTGAAAAATACAATGCAGATGCTAAAGCTAAATACGAAGCAGCCTTGGTTGTCTACAATGAGCAAAAAGCTAAATATGACCAAGAATACCTTGAGTATCAAAACAAATTAGCTGTCTACCAAACAGCGCTTAAACAATACCAAGAAGCTAAAACAGCTTACGATAAATACATGAATGATCCTGTATATCGTAACCTTAAAGATGCTGAAGTTGTTCAAGAATTGACCTTCCAACGTGAAAACGATGCAACACACAAAGTTGAAGGTGTAAGTAACTACTTGACAAAAGAAGCACAAGAGCGTCTTAACACAAGTAATGTTTTCCAATATGACTCTAACAAGTTACAAGCATCTGACATTGTTTCAAATAGCCCTTGGACAAATACTGAAGACGAGTGGGTTCAAGTTAAAGAAGGTGACAAATTTGTTGTTACTTATGATGGTTTGAACCAATCAAGCATGATTGTTGAGAATGAAGCATCAGCAATCAAACGTGTTGTTTACCGCTACGAAATTGTTAGCCTTCCATCAAATGACGGAAAAGGTATCGCGAAAATCAGTAAGGATCCAACAGTAACTATGACAGTTGGTGCATCAACTGATCAAGATAAACCAGTTAAAGTAGCAGTAGATGTTGAGTTTTACGATAAAGATGGTAAAATGTTCAACCTTAGTGAGCGTAATGCTATCGTAGCACTTAACTCACTAAACCACTGGAATGGTGCAGCTTATGTTGAAACATCTGAACGCCCACGTCCACTTACAGTAGAAGCGAAAGACGTTAATGGTAATACTGTCCGCGGTACATATAATCCTTACGCAGATGGCTCTACTTTGGCAATCCAAAACGGTGAAGTTGTTACTAAATCTGGATACGCTGATTTCGGTGGCGCTACTGTTAACATTTCTGATGAGAACCCGCTTAAGGTAGTTGTTCCTATCACTGACTGGAATGGTTCAGAATGGGTTGTCTCACGTGAAATTCCATCTGATGTAACAACTCTTAATGCTTCAGGTAGTGGTAATGGACACGCTCTTGGTAACCAAGATTATACATTTGGTGATAAAGATGATGTTATTGGTTCGTACAGCGTTTCTGCTGAAACTGGTTTGATTACATTCACACCTAAGAAAAAATACCAATCAACACGTCACCAAGAATATGTAAATATTGGTGATAACCAATTCATCGCTATTCCAAAATCATCAGTTACTTATGATGCTGCTACTAAAGAAGTAACATCAGTCAATGATAACCAATACATTGACCATGGTGCAGTCTTTAATGGTGAGACAACGTCTGAATTGACAGGTTGGGATAACGCTGATTCACCTTACCTCTATTATGGAGGTGCAGGTATCAAGATGACAAATGGTCACTTGGTATTTACTGCTGAAGGTGCAAATGCTGATGGTGCACCAACAGTATATTGGTTCGCAATCAACTCTAATCTTGGTTTGCCTAAGAATCCAGGTGAAAAACCTGAAGAACCTAAGGCACCAACACCACCAACAGCACCGGTTAAACCAGTTATTAAAACAGTTGGTATCAATCCACAAGAACCAACACCACCAACACCACCAAAAGAGCCAGTGGCACCAACGCCACCAACTCCAAAGGTAGTTGAAGTACCTGGTAAACCACAAGAACCAACACCACCAACAGGTCCAACGGCACCAACGCCACCAACACCAAAAGTGGTTGAAGTTCCAGAAAAACCGGTTGAACCAACACCACCAACAGGTCCAACGGCACCAACGCCACCAACACCGAAAGTAGTTGAAGTTCCTGCTAAACCAGTAGAACCTAAAACTCCTGAAAAACCAAGTGTTGTATGGCACAAGAACTATGTCGTTGAGAGAGAGTCTCACGTGGTACCACCAACACCACCGACTCCTGTTACTCCTCCAACTCCAGTGACACCGCCAACTACACCAACTCCAGATACTGAAGTTCCTGTAGTGCCTCAAGCTGAGTTGCCACAAACTGGTGAGCACACTAGCAATGCTGGATTTATTGGACTTCTTTCAATGATTTTTGCAGCCTTTGTAGGATTCTTCAAACGTCGTAAAGAAGATTAAGTGGTGCTATTAAATTAGTTCCCCATCAAAACTAGATTCTATTTAGAATCTAGTTTTTATTTTTGCTAGGTTTTACTCCCTCGTATCATTTCTATTTACTGTTGAAACATGTTATAATTATTTTGAACGACTATTATAGAAAGATGCAAGGAGACGAGCATGGAAGAACTTAAGAAAATCGCTGGCGTAACCGCTGCCAAATACGTTGAAGATGGAATGGTTGTTGGACTCGGTACAGGGTCAACAGCTTATTTCTTCGTGGAGGAAATTGGCCGTCGTATTAAGGAAGAAGGCCTTAGTGTTGTTGGAGTAACGACATCCAGTCAAACCACTAAACAAGCTGAAGGTTTAGGTATTCCTTTGAAGGCAGTGGATGATATTGACAGTATTGATGTTACTGTTGATGGCGCCGACGAAGTAGACCCTCAACTCAATGGGATTAAAGGTGGCGGTGGTGCCCTTCTGATGGAAAAAATCGTCGCTACACCTACGAAAGAATATATCTGGGTGGTGGATGAGTCAAAAATGGTTAATCAATTAGGTGCTTTCAAATTACCAGTTGAAGTGGTTCAATATGGTGCTGATCGTCTCTATCGTGTCTTTGAGTCGAAGGGCTATAAGCCATCATTCCGACTTACGGAGGAAGGTAATCGCTTTGTTACAGATATGAAGAACTATATCATCGATCTTGATTTAGGTAAGATTGAAAATCCAGTAACTCTTGGTGAAGAACTAAAAGCTATGACAGGTGTTGTCGATCATGGATTGTTCAATGGTATGGTTAACAAAGTCATCGTTGCAGGAAAAGACGGTGTTAAGGTCGTTGAAGTCAAGGCCTAGTCCAATTTTGATTTCCCCTCACTTTTAATGAGGAAGACTAATTAATTTTTGTCAAACTATTAAATAATATAGAAAGGCAAGAGGTAATTTCGAAAAGATTTTATCTCTTTGTGGTGTTATTATGTCCAAATTTAACCGAATGCATTTAGTCGTTCTTGATTCAGTAGGAATTGGTGCTGCTCCAGATGCCAATGACTTTGTCAATGCAGGTGTGCCAGATGGTGCTTCAGATACCCTTGGTCATATCTCTAAATCAGTAGGATTGAATGTGCCAAATATGGCTAAGCTTGGTCTAGGAAATATTCCTCGTGAAACACCTTTGAAAACAGTACCAGCAGAAAGTAACCCAACTGGTTATGCAACAAAATTGCAGGAAGTGTCTCTTGGTAAAGATACGATGACTGGTCACTGGGAAATCATGGGTCTCAATATTACTGAACCTTTTGATACTTTCTGGAACGGATTCCCAGAAGAAATTCTCACTAAAATTGAGGAATTTTCAGGCCGTAAAGTCATTCGTGAAGCTAATAAACCATACTCAGGTACAGCTGTTATTGAAGACTTTGGACCTCGTCAAATGGAAACTGGTGAATTGATTATTTATACTTCAGCTGACCCAGTTCTTCAAATTGCCGCACACGAAGACGTTATTCCTTTGGATGAATTGTATCGTATTTGTGAATATGCGCGTTCAATTACCCTTGAGCGCCCAGCTCTTCTAGGGCGTATCATTGCTCGTCCTTACGTTGGTGAACCTGGAAACTTCACTCGTACGTCTAACCGTCGTGATTTGGCTGTTTCACCATTTGCACCAACTGTTTTGGATAAATTGAATGAAGCTGGTATCGATACTTATGCCGTTGGTAAAATCAATGATATTTTCAACGGAGCTGGTATCAACCATGATATGGGACACAACAAATCAAATAGTCACGGTATTGATAATTTGATTAAAGCTATGACTTCTGAAGACTTCAAACATGGTTTCTCATTCACAAACTTGGTAGACTTCGATGCCCTTTATGGACACCGTCGTGATCCACATGGATACCGTGATTGCTTGCACGAATTTGACCAACGTTTGCCTGAAATCATTGCTGCTATGCGTGAAGATGATCTCTTGATGATTACTGCAGACCACGGAAATGATCCAACTTATGCAGGTACAGACCATACTCGTGAATATATTCCTTTCTTGGCTTATAGCCCATCATTCAAAGGAAATGGACTTATTCCAGTAGGTCATTTCTCTGACATCTCAGCAACTGTCGCTGAAAACTTTGGTGTAGATAAAGCCATGATTGGTGAAAGCTTCTTGGATAAACTTGTCTAAAATGAAGCGCTATGCATTTTTGGTTCGTGGGATAAACGTTGGTGGTCGTCACAAGGTCGTCATGGAAGAATTTTGTCGTGAGTTAGAAGAACTCGGTATGTCACATGTTTCGTCCTATATAAATAGTGGAAATCTTTTCTTTGATTCTACCTTGATGAAAGAGGAACTCCTCTTAGTTTTAGAGGAATTTCTAAATAAGGCTTATCCATTTATTAAGGTATTTTCTCTTTTTACTCTGGAAGATTACCAAAATGAAGTGGTCTCATTACCCAAGTGGTGGGAAGATGATTTCTATAGAAAAGACGTCCTCTTATTCACTGAAAGACTTGATAAGAACGAAATGAAGAAGGTTATTAACACTTTAGAGTTGAAAGATGAAATACTTCATTTTGGTCAGCTTGGGGTCTACTGGGTAAAATATGATAAATCAACTTATAGTCAAACCGCTTATCATAAGAAGTTATTGAAAACACCTTTTTATCCTGATATAACCATTCGAAATGCGAGAACTTTTTCAAAAATTGGTCAATTTTTAAGCATGAAATAAAATTAAGGGAGAAATAACATGTCGCTACTTGAAAAAATTAGAGTTACTCAAGCATTTTTGGAAAGCAAAGGAATTGAAAAACCTGAGTTTGGTTTAATCTTGGGTTCTGGACTTGGTGAGTTGGCTGAAGAAGTTGAAGACGCAGTTGTCATTGACTATGCGGATATTCCAAACTGGGGACAATCAACGGTTGTCGGACATGCTGGAAAACTTGTTTACGGAACTTTGTCTGGACGTAAGGTTTTGGCTCTTCAAGGACGTTTCCATTTTTATGAAGGAAATCCGCTTGAAGTAGTTACTTTCCCTGTACGTGTTATGAAAGCACTTGGATGTGAAGGTGTTGTTGTAACCAACGCAGCAGGTGGAATCGGCTTTGGCCCAGGTACTTTGATGGCCATCACTGACCACATTAACATGACTGGTCAAAACCCATTAATCGGTGAAAACTTGGATGATTTTGGTCCACGTTTCCCTGATATGTCTAAAGCTTACACACCTGAATACCGTGAAACCGCTCATAAAGTGGCTGATAAACTTGGTATCAAATTGGATGATGGTGTTTATATCGGTGTGACTGGTCCAAGTTATGAAACTCCAGCTGAAATCCGTGCTTATAAGACACTTGGTGCAGATGCTGTTGGGATGTCAACAGTTCCTGAGGTTATTATCGCAGCTCACTCTGGTTTGAAAGTTCTTGGTATTTCATGTATTACCAACTTTGCGGCTGGTTTCCAAGAAGAATTGAACCACGAAGAAGTGGTGGAAGTGACAGAGCGTGTTAAAGGGGACTTCAAAGGATTGCTAAAAGCGATTCTTGCTGAACTCTAAAATATGATAGCTCGGGGAATAAAACCTATAACGTCATTACCCAAGTCGACTAGGTTAAGTTTAGCTGTTTTTGGAACCGGTATTGCTTCAGGTTTGGTAGGCATTCTTTGTCATTACCTTTTGGAGTTTATACAAATTCTTGTATTTGGTAATGATAAATCGAATTTATTGTCACAGTTTAACTCTGTAAGTCCCTTTCGACGATTTGCAGTATTGCTTGTAGTAGGTGTTTTGGCTAGTTTATTTTGGTATTTCCTTCAGAGACGAGTGTCCCTCCTTTCTATTAGTAAGGCTAAGCAACTCATTGGTAAGAAGAGTCCAAATTTTCTTGGCCAGAGTCTACACGCTTTGATGCAGGTTGCAATCGTTGGAGCTGGTTCCTCAATTGGTAAAGAAGGAGCGCCTCGAGAATTAGGCGCTCTATTTGGTGGTAATCTCTCCAAAGCCCTGCACTTGGATATTGTTGATAGACAATTGCTAATTGCTTGCGGGGCTGGCGCTGGCTTAGCTGCGGTTTACCAAGTCCCCTTTGCCAGTACACTGTTTGTTCTGGAAACCTTAGGTGTTGCTTGGAAATCAAAAAATATTATTATCATTCTTGTGACAACCTACTTGTCAGCTTATTGTGCTCGACCAATCGTTGGTAAGGAGGCAATGTATCAAGTCGGTAAAGTTAGCTCAGACCCTGCTAGTCTGATTCAGGTTATTGTTCTTGTATTAGTGATAACTCCGCTGGCGATGATGTTTAGCTTCTTAGCCAAAAAGGCTAGCAAAAGTCGTATTACTGATAAACGCATTCTGTGGACCATGCCGCTATCTTATATAGTACTAGGTGGGATTGCAGCTTTCTATCCTTTAATCATGGGAAATGGTCAGGTTCTAGCACAATGGTTATTTTTAGGTGGGGTTTCAGCATACCTATCTCTTATCCTTGTCGTCAAAGGACTTGTGGTATGTTTGCTTTTATGGGCGGGCTCTTACGGAGGAACTCTGACCCCTTCCTTTACTTTAGGTGCCGGAACGGGTTTCTTATTGACAAGCTGTCTTGAGACTTTGGGATTTTCCCTCAATCCTACTCTAGGAATGTTACTCGGTGCAACCGTATTTTTAGGAATAACTTTAGATGCTCCTCTAACTGGGATAGCCTTAGTTCTAGGTTTTACTGGTCAAGGAGGGCTGGTAGCAGTACCACTAATCTTAGCGAGTCTACTATCGAGGATATTAAAAAATAGATGGAAGAAAAAACAATGAATATTCATTTTATCTTACACGAAACGTTTGAAGTCCCAGGAGCCTATTTAAAATGGGCACAAGACCGTGGGCATAATATCACATCAACCAAGGTATATGAGGAAGAGATTCTTCCTGAAACCGTTGTAGGTATTGATTTTCTAATTGTGATGGGTGGTCCTCAGTCACCTGATGAGGATCGTCAGGCCTTTCCTTATTATGATCCAGAGGCTGAGATTGCATTCATGCAAAAAGCAATTGCTGCTGATATCTATATTGTTGGGGTTTGCCTAGGTGCTCAACTTTTATCTGTTGCCTATGGTGGTAAGTACGAGCATAGTCCAGAACGTGAGATTGGTGTTTTTCCTGTAACATTAACTGAGGCAGGTTTAGCGGATGAGCATGTCAAAGGTTTTGGCAAAACCCTAAATACTGGCCACTGGCATGGTGATATGCCTGGATTGCCTGATAATGCAGTTGTTCTTGCTACTAGTCAAGGTTGTCCACGCCAAATTGTTCGCTTCAGTCCTAAACACTATGCCTTTCAGGCACACTTGGAGTTTGATCCTGAAGCCATTGATTTACTTATAGCTGCTGACGGTGAAGACCATTTACGTAAGCAAAATAAAGAGTTACCTTTTGTTCAAACACCTGAACAATTACGTGCCAACGATTATTCTGAAATGAACAAAAAGTTATACGATTTTCTTGATTCATTGACTCAAGCTTAATCCACTTTTAAAGTAGTTATTTATCCACTATATAATAGTAGAAAAATATTTAAAAATAAAAATTAAGAAAGGTAGAGCGTGTGTTCTGATTTGAACACGAGCGGAAAGCTCGGAAAATAGATAATCTTCATTTGTTTTCTGTCTGCTCCTTTACCATCAAAAAATAGAAAGGAAGGGTAGTTCGGGTTTGAAACTGAACCCGGGCTAGAGGCTGTGTAAAAAAGATAAATCCTCCTAGATGCGAAGCATCTTTGTCGGATTTCCTATTTTTACTTTGCCTCTTTAACGCCCTTGGTATCTTATATTATGTCTATTCATATTGCTGCTAAGCAAGGAGAGATTGCTGATAAAATTCTTCTTCCAGGGGATCCATTGCGTGCGAAATTCATTGCTGAGAATTTCCTTGAAGATGCTGTATGTTTCAATGAGGTTCGTAACATGTTTGGTTACACAGGAACATATAAAGGTGAACGTGTCTCAGTAATGGGAACAGGAATGGGGATGCCATCTATCTCTATTTATGCGCGTGAACTTATCGTTGACTATGGTGTTAAAAAATTGATTCGTGTGGGAACTGCTGGTTCATTGAACGAGGATGTTCACGTTCGTGAGTTAGTTCTAGCACAAGCAGCAGCGACAAACTCTAACATTATCCGTAATGATTGGCCTCAATACGATTTTCCACAAATTGCAAGTTTCGATCTCTTGGATAAGGCTTACCACATTGCCAAAGATCTCGGTATGACAACACATGTTGGTAATGTCTTGTCATCTGATGTTTTCTATTCAAATTATTTCGAAAAAAACATTGAGCTTGGTAAATGGGGAGTGAAGGCTGTTGAAATGGAAGCAGCAGCACTTTATTACCTTGCAGCTCAACACCAAGTAGATGCTCTTGCCATCATGACTATTTCTGATAGTTTGGTCAATCCAGATGAAGACACTACAGCTGAGGAACGTCAAAACACTTTCACTGACATGATGAAAGTTGGTCTTGAAACACTAATTGCAGACTAATCTGTAAAAGGACGCCATTAGGTCGTCCTTTTGTGTTGTAACTAAGATCTACTCGAAGAATCAATAGGTTAAAAATTTTCAAACTACTAGAAAAAAATAAAAATATTCGGAAGAAAAAGACTTGTAATAAATAGTTAAATATCCGACAATTTAAAAATTAAGCACCAAAAATGTGAAAAATAGTTTACAATATTATGAAAAATGATAGAAATTAAATGCTTGATATCATAATGAAAAACGGTTTCTTCTTTTTTAAAAAGAATGACAATTGAAATGAAGTTATAGTAATGTTATAATGATAATGGGAAATGTCTAATTTTAATTTTTAGGAGCAATTTATATGAGTTCGCGTACGAATCGTAAGCAAAAACGTACGAGTAATAGATCGTGGGGGATGGTCAACGTTGGGTTGACCATTCTGTATGCTATTTTAGCATTGGTCTTATTATTCACAATGTTCAATTATAATTTCCTATCATTTAGGTTTTTGAACATCATTATCACCATTGGTTTGTTGGTAGTTCTTGCTATTAGCATCTTCCTTCAGAAGACTAAGAAATCACCACTAGTGACAACGGTTGTATTGGTTATCTTCTCGCTAGTTTCTCTGGTTGGTATTTTTGGTTTTAAACAAATGATTGATATCACTAACCGTATGAATCAGACGGCTGCATTTTCTGAAGTAGAAATGAGCATAGTGGTTCCTAAGGATAGTGACATCAAAGATGTGAGTCAGCTTACTAGCGTACAAGCACCAACTAAGGTTGATAAGAACAATATCGACACCTTGATGTCTGCTCTAAAGAAAGACAAAAAGGTTGATCTTAAAGTTGATGATGTTGCTTCATATCAAGAAGCATATGACAATCTTAAGTCTGGCAAATCTAAAGCTATGGTCTTGAGTGGCTCTTATGCTAGCCTACTAGAGTCTGTCGATAGTAACTATGCTTCAAATCTAAAAACAATCTATACTTATAAAATTAAAAAGAAGAATAACAATTCTGCAAAACAAGTAGATTCAAAAGTCTTCAATATTTATATTAGTGGTATTGATACCTACGGTTCAATTTCAACAGTGTCACGTTCAGATGTCAATATCATTATGACCGTTAACATGAACACACATAAGATCCTCTTGACGACCACTCCACGTGATGCGTACGTTAAGATTCCTGATGGAGGGGCAGACCAGTATGATAAATTAACCCACGCAGGTATTTATGGCGTTGAAACATCTGAAAAAACTCTGGAAAATCTTTATGGCATTAAGATTGATTACTATGCACGTATTAACTTCACATCTTTCCTTAAGTTGATTGACCAACTTGGTGGTGTGACAGTTCATAATGATCAAGCCTTCACGAGTCTTCACGGGAAGTTTGATTTCCCAGTTGGAGATATCCAAATGAATTCTGAACAAGCCCTTGGCTTTGTTCGTGAGCGTTATAGTTTGGATGGAGGAGACAATGACCGTGGTAAGAACCAAGAGAAAGTGATTTCTGCGATTGTAAACAAGTTAGCTTCACTAAATTCTGTATCAAACTTTACTTCAATCGTTAACAATCTTCAAGACTCTGTTCAAACGAATATGTCTCTAGATACCATTAATGCTCTGGCCAATACACAACTTGATTCAGGTTCTAAATTTACGGTGACTTCTCAAGCAGTAACAGGTACAGGTTCAACCGGACAATTGACCTCTTATGCTATGCCAAATTCTAGTCTCTACATGATGAAACTGGATGATTCTAGTGTGGAAAGCGCCTCTCAAGCTATCAAAAATTTGATGGAGGAAAAATAAGTGATTGACGTTCACTCACATATTGTTTTTGATGTTGATGATGGTCCTAAAACTTTAGAAGAAAGTCTTGACCTCATTGGCGAAAGCTATGCGCAAGGAGTGCGTACTATTGTTTCAACATCCCATCGTCGCAAGGGAATGTTTGAAACCCCAGAGGATAAAATCTTTGCAAACTTTTCTAAGGTAAAAGAAGAAGCAGAAGCACTTTATCCAGACTTAACTATTTATTATGGTGGTGAACTTTATTACACCTCAGACATTGTGGAGAAACTTGAAAAGAATCTTATTCCGCGTATGCACAACACTCAATTTGCTTTGATTGAGTTTAGTGCTCGCACATCTTGGAAAGAAATTCATAGTGGGCTTAGTAATGTTTTGCGAGCGGGGGTAACGCCTATTGTTGCTCATATTGAGCGCTATGATGCCCTCGAAGAAAATGCTGACCGTGTTCGAGAAATCATCAACATGGGGTGCTATACTCAAGTTAATAGCTCACATGTTCTAAAACCAAAGCTCTTTGGAGATAAAGATAAAGTAAGAAAAAAACGTGTTCGTTATTTCTTGGAGAAAAATTTGGTTCATATGGTTGCTAGTGACATGCATAATCTTGGTCCAAGACCACCATTTATGAAAGATGCTTACGCTATTATCGAAAAGACTTACGGAACGAGACGTGCTCGTAACCTTTTTATCGAAAATCCACAAACACTACTTGAAAATCAATATATATAGGAGAAACTATGACTCAGGAAAACACGAAGCGTGTTGAAATCGATGTACTTGCACTATTGCAAAAACTTTGGACTAAAAAAGTATTTATTTTATTTACAGCCTTTTATGTCGCTGTCTTTGCCTTCTTGGGAACTTATTTCCTCATTCAACCAACATATACGTCTTCTACACGTATCTATGTGGTTAACCAAGCTAATGATGGCAAAAACCTTTCTGCTCAAGACTTGCAGGCCGGTACATTTTTGACAAAAGACTACAAAGAAATTATTACATCAAACGATGTCTTGTCAGAAGTTATCAAAGATGAAAAATTGAATATGACAGAAGCAGAACTTGCTAAAATGATTTCAGTTAATATTCCTACTGATACTCGTCTTATTTCAATTTCTGTTAATGCTAAAACTGGTCAAGATGCGCAAACACTTGCCAATAAGGTTCGTGAAGTTGCTTCAGAAAAAATCAAGAACGTGACAAAAGTTGAAGATGTTACAACACTTGAAGAAGCAAAATTGCCAGAGTCACCATCTTCACCAAATATCAAACGTAATGTGCTTCTTGGAGCAGTGCTTGGAGGATTCCTTGCAGTGGTTGGTGTGTTGGTACGTGAAATCCTAGATGATCGTATTCGCCGTCCAGAAGATGTGGAAGATGCCCTTGGAATGACACTTCTTGGAATTGTCCCTGATACAGATAAAATTTAAGGAGAAGAAATGCCTCTATTAAAGTTAGTAAAATCTAAAGAAAACTTTGCCAAACAAACAGAAGAGTATTACAATGCCATTCGCACAAATATTCAATTTTCTGGTGCTCAGATGAAAGTGATTGCGGTTAGCTCTGTTGAAGCTGGTGAAGGAAAATCAACGACATCTGTTAACTTGGCGATTTCATTTGCTAGTGTTGGGCTCCGAACACTTCTCATTGATGCGGATACCCGTAACTCTGTTTTGTCAGGTACATTTAAATCAAATGAGCCTTATAAAGGCCTTTCAAATTTCCTTTCTGGAAATGCTGATTTAAATGAAACGATTTGTCAAACTGATATTTCAGGTTTGGATGTCATTGCATCTGGTCCTGTACCACCTAATCCAACAAGTCTTTTACAAAATGACAATTTTAGACATTTGATGGAAGTTGCTCGTAGTCGTTATGATTATGTCATCATTGATACTCCACCAATTGGTTTGGTCATTGATGCTGTTATTATTGCCCATCAGGCTGATGCCAGTCTTTTGGTTACAGCAGCTGGAAAAATTAAACGTCGTTTCGTTACTAAGGCCGTTGAACAATTGGAACAAAGTGGTTCACAGTTCTTAGGTGTCGTCCTTAATAAAGTTGACATGACAGTTGATAAATATGGATCATATGGTTCTTACGGATCATATGGTGAGTACGGGAAAAAATCAGACCAAAAAGAAGGTCATTCAAGAGCACATCGTCGTAGAAAAGGATAGCATTAATGGGGATGATGCGGCTCCTTATACCTTAACAGATTAAAAAGGGGTTTAGAGTGAAAGAAAAACAAGAAATTCGTCGCATTGAAATTGGTATCATACAGTTAGTTGTGGTTGTTTTCTCAGCCATGGTAGCTAGTAAATTACCATATACAGAGATTACCCAAGGAAGCATTGTTCTTTTAGGTGTTGTACATGTAGTGTCTTACTATATCAGTAGTTATTATGAAAATCTTAAGTATAGAGGCTACTTGGATGAACTCATTGCAACTGTCAAATATTGTTTCATATTTGCTCTAATTGCAACATTCCTCTCGTTTTTTGCAGATGGAAGTTTTTCAATCTCACGTCGCGGACTTCTTTACGTCACCCTGATTTCAGGTGTTCTCTTATACGTTACAAATACTGTTCTTAAGTATTTCCGTTCATCAATTTATACACGTCGTAAAAGTAACAAGAATATTCTCTTGATTTCTGATCAGGCGCGTCTAGAAAATGTTTTGTCTCGTATGAAAGACAATATGGATGGTAGGATTACAGCAGTTTGTGTCTTGGATAATCCTTATTTCACTGATCCATTTATCAAGAGTGTTAAACCTGAAAATTTAATCGAATATGCGACTCACTCAGTAGTAGACCAAGTTTTGATTAATCTGCCAAGTGAGCAGTATAAGATTTGGGATTATGCATCACCTTTTGAGCTCATGGGAATTCCAGTATCCATTAATTTGAATGCCCTTGAATTTATGAGTCAAGGTGAAAAACGTATCCAACAATTGGGTCCTTTCAAGGTTGTTACGTTTTCAACGCATTTTTATAGCTATGGAGATATCTTGGCGAAACGCTTCCTTGATATCTGTGGAGCTCTAGTTGGTTTGGTGCTCTGTGGGATTGTTGGAATCTTCCTTTATCCACTTATTCGTAAAGATGGTGGACCAGCCATTTTTGCTCAAGATCGTGTAGGTGAGAATGGACGTATCTTCAAGTTTTATAAATTCCGTTCTATGAGAGTAGATGCTGAAGAAATCAAGAAGAATTTGATGGCACAGAATCAAATGTCTGGTGGTATGTTTAAGATGGACAATGATCCACGTATTACCAAAATTGGACATTTCATTCGTAAAACGAGTCTTGATGAACTTCCACAATTTTGGAATGTTCTAAAAGGTGATATGAGCTTGGTAGGAACACGTCCACCAACATTGGATGAGTACGAATCGTATACACCGGAACAAAAACGTCGCCTCAGCTTTAAACCAGGTATTACTGGTCTTTGGCAAGTAAGCGGTCGAAGTGAAATTACTGATTTTGATGAAGTTGTAAAACTAGACGTTGCTTATATGGACGGATGGACAATCTGGCGCGATATCAAAATATTATTGAAAACAATTAAAGTAGTAGTAATGAAGGATGGAGCAAAGTGATGGCTTTCTCCATTTCTTTTAATGGTGATTAAATGACAAAAACAGTTTATATCGTTGGTTCTAAGGGAATTCCAGCAAAATATGGTGGATTTGAGACCTTTGTTGAGAAGTTGACAGAGTTCCAACAAGACAAAGATATCCAATATTATGTAGCTTGTATGCGTGAAAACTCTGCTAAATCAGGTATTACAGCAGACACTTTCGTACATAACGGTGCTAAATGCTACAATATCGACGTCCCAAATATTGGGCCTGCACGTGCCATTGCTTATGACATCGCAGCTCTCAATAAGGCCATTGAAATTGCTAAGGAAAATAATGACCAAGCACCAATCTTTTATGTTTTGGCCTGTCGAATTGGTCCATTTATCTCAGGTATTAAAAAGAAAATCAAGGCTATCGGTGGTAGCCTTATGGTTAACCCGGACGGTCATGAATGGCTTCGTGCAAAATGGAGCCTTCCAGTTCGTAAGTATTGGAAAATCTCAGAGCAACTCATGGTAAAACATGCAGATCTCTTGATTTGTGATAGTAAGAACATTGAATCATATATTCAAAAGGATTATGCGAAGTATCGTCCTCAAACAACCTATATTGCCTATGGGACAGACACAACTAAATCTCGATTGACTAAGGTTGATGATAAGGTTCGCACATGGTATTTTGAAAAGGGTGTCATTGAAAACAATTATTACCTTGTTGTAGGACGTTTTGTGCCTGAAAATAACTATGAGGCTATGATTCGTGGCTTTATGGCATCTAACTCTGACAAGGACTTTGTTCTCATTACCAATGTTGAAGAAAACAAGTTCTACGACAAGTTGCGTCAGGAGACTGGTTTTGACAAAGATCCTCGTGTGAAGTTTGTCGGGACTGTTTATGACCAAGAATTGCTCAAATATATTCGTGAGAATGCCTTTGCTTATTTCCATGGTCATGAGGTAGGTGGAACCAATCCATCACTTCTTGAGGCACTTGAGTCAACTAAGCTCAATCTCTTGTTGGATGTTGGCTTTAACCGTGAAGTCGGTGAAGATGGTGCTCTCTATTGGAAAAAAGACCAATTGGCAAGTGTCATTAATCAAGCTGAACAATTGGATGAAAAAGCTATCGCAGACCTTAATCAAAAATCAAGTAAACGTATCGAAGAAGCCTTTACTTGGGAAAAAATTGTTACAGACTACGAGAAAGTATTTAAAGGATAGAAATGCAGAAAATTTTATATCTTCACGCTGGTGCCGAAATGTATGGTGCTGATAAGGTTTTGTTGGAGCTTATTAAAGGATTGGATAAAGAAGCCTTTGAGGCTCATGTCATCTTGCCCAACGATGGCGTCTTAGTGGGTGCATTGGAAAAGGTTGGTGCTAAGGTAAAAGTTATCGATTATCCAATCTTGCGCCGTAAATATTTTAATCCTAAGGGAATTCTTGAGTATTTTGGCTCTTATAATCGTTATTCAAAGCAAATTGCTAAATATGCTAAGGAAAATGGCATTACTCTTATTCACAATAATACGACTGCGGTACTTGAGGGAATTTATCTCAAACGTAAGTTGAAACTTCCTTTGATTTGGCATGTTCACGAGATTATCGTCAAACCAAAAGCAATCTCTGATTTCATCAACTTTTTGATGGGGCGTTATGCTGATACGATTGTGACAGTTTCAAATGCTGTGGCCAACCACGTGAAGAAGTCTCGCTTTGTAAAAAATGACCAAGTTCAGGTCATCTATAATGGTGTTGACAATGCCGTCTATCATGAAATGGATGCCAGCGCAGTTCGTGACCAGTTTGGTATCGCACAGGATGCCTTGATTATCGGAATGGTTGGTCGAGTGAATGCTTGGAAAGGTCAAGGCGATTTCTTGGAAGCAGTGACTCCAATCTTAAAGGCTAATCCAAAAGCAGTAGCCTTTCTGGCAGGGAGTGCTTTTGAAGGTGAAGAGTGGCGTGTTGATGAGTTGGAAAAGGCAATATCAGACTCACCAGTAGCTGGACAAATCAAGCGTATCGATTATTATAGTAAGACAACAGAGCTCTATAATATGTTTGATATCTTTGTTTTGCCAAGTACCAATCCAGATCCCCTACCAACCGTAGTTCTCGAATCAATGGCTTGTGGCAAACCTGTAGTCGGCTACCGTCATGGTGGTGTCTGTGAAATGGTTAAGGAAGGTGAAAACGGTCTTCTTGCCACACCAAATCAGCCTGCAGAATTGTCTAAGACCATCCAAGAATTAGCTGATAACACTGAGAAGAGAGAGCAATTTGGCAAGGCCTCTGTCAAACGCCAAAAAGAACTCTTTTCATTACAAAGTTATATTCGTAATTTCTCAGAACTATATAAGAAGTACTAATATGAACAGTGAAACACTAAAAAATAAATTAAAACCAATCGTTTATCCAATTATTAATTTTATTCCTAGACGAAGACTTAAGAATAAAAATTTTACGATTATTTGTGATAATTGTTGGGCTGGAAAAGTCTATCAGGAATTGGGCTTGCCTTATCAAACTCCATTTGTAGGGATGTTTGTCTTTTCGCCTGATTACATTAAGATGCTCAATAATATAAAATACTATTTGAGTGGAAACATCCCCTTGAAATTTGTTAAGGAATCCAAATATATCAAAGACTTTGATAATGCCTATCCTCTAGCACTTCTTGATGATATTGAACTTCATTTCCTGCATTATGCTGATGAAGAAGAAGCAACTCAAAAATGGAACCGCCGTTTGAAGAGAATGCATTGGGATAATTTGTATTTCAAGTTCAATGATAATGATGCTTGTACTTACGAGCTGATGAAAGAGTTTGAAAAACTTCCATATAAGAGTAAGGTCATCTTTTCTTCTAAGAATTATAGTGATCTACCTTCCTTGGTTCATTTCAAATCAGCAGAGAAGCAAGGACATGTTGGGATTGATTTGAAAACTTACCACCGCTATTTTAATGCTGTTACCTGGTTGAATAAGGGGGGAGAGGATTTAACGAAATGAAAAAGATCAGACTCATTATTCCGTATTTTGGAAAACTTCCAAAATTTTTCCCTTATTTTTTGTTGACCGCCAAACGTAATCAAAAGATTGATTTCTTAATTTATACGGATCAAAATGTTGACCAATTGGAAATTTTGAACGCTGAGAATATTGAATTTAAGACTCTTTCGTTTGATGATTTAAGAAAAAAAGTACAGTCTAAATTTGATTTTGAAATTTCTCTTAAAACACCTTATAAATTATGTGACTATAAAGTTGCTTATGGGTTTATCTTTGAAGAGGAGTTGAAGGGATATGACTACTGGGGATTTTGTGATACAGATGTCTTACTTGGTGATATTTATCAATTTCTGGAAGAACATAGCTTTTTTGAGAATGACTATGCTCGATATGGTCTTTTAGGTCATCTCCAAATATTTAAAAATTCACAAGAAGTTAATCATGTATTTATGTCTGGGCAAGGTTTAAACTATCGATTAGATTATCATAATGTCTTTACTAGTGAGCAAAATTTTATTTTTGATGAAGAAAAAGGTATTCAAAGCCTCTTTGAAAAATATGGTTTCCAACAATTACAAGATAAGTTTTTTGATGATATTGATATCAGCCATTTTTCATTTCGAGAATATGGTGAAGATGAGCCTAAACGTTATTATTTTTGGTCACAGAAACATGGCTTGAAATCGATTAATTTAATTGATGGTAAAATAGTTATCAAACATCCGCTATATACACATTTTCAAAAAAGGACAATTGAATGTCCTGAATTTGAACTTGTAGAATCATTTTATGTTATTCCGAATAAGTTAGTATTTGGAGAAGAACTTTCGATACAAGAAATCGAAGAAGTCACTAAAAATAAGTTCTATTGGGAATATGTCAAGTCAACGTTTTTTAAAAAATTTAAAATGGAAAAATGGTCGTTAGAATTTATTCGCCATAAATTAAGGATGAGAGCTAATGAGTAATATAGATTTAAGCATTATTGTTCCGGTATATAATGTTGAGAATTATTTAAGAAGAGGTCTGGATTCAATTCTGTCGCAATCGTCATTAATAAAATATGAGATTTTGTTAATTGATGATGATTCAAGTGACAATAGTGGTGCGATTTGTGATGAGTACCAAAATAACTATTCGAATGTTTTTGTTACTCATATTGAGAATAACGGTGTAGCAGAAGCTAGGAATCTAGGTATCTCTTTATCAAGGGGAAATTATTTATACTTTATGGATCCAGATGATTTTTTATCTGATGATTTCTTTGAAAGGATATCTCCTCAAATTAATAAAAAATGGGATGTTCTTTGTTTTGGCTACAATGAGATTAAAGAAAATAATAATGATATTTTATCTTGTCGTTCTCATACTTATAGTCAAATTGGACTTCTAGATAAAAGTGAATTT